>CAJWFY010000004.1 GCA_913031655.1 uncultured Flavobacteriaceae bacterium | reverse complement strand
AAATCAAACTTGATGTTTAAATTTTTAATTCCCGAATTCCAATCAAACCCAACGAAGTTTAGAGTCAAACCATAATAGTAATCGCTAAAAATTAAAGAAGTATTAGAAAATGTTTTTTCGTTAATTATATGATTCCACCTCAAATTTAAAGTAGAGTTTCCATAGGTATTAGAAAATGTGTCGCTAAGTTTAAATTTGTCTCTACCAAAATATCCAGAGAAGTATAAGGTGTTATTTTTATCTATCTTGTAGTTTGATTTAGTGTTAATATCATAAAAATAAGCTACGTTTTCAATGTCAGTAAATTTTAAGAAAAGGTGAGCGTAAGATCCTCTTGTTGCAATTAAATAAGAACCTTTGTTTTTCTTTATTGGACCTTCTCCTAATAATCTACTAGAAATCACTCCAATTCCTCCACTTAGTTTGTGTTCTTTACTATTTCCATCTTTTTGATATACATCCAAAACTGAAGAAAGTCTTCCCCCGTAAGATGAGGGTATACCCCCCTTGAAAAGTTTAACTTCTTTTATTGCATCAGAATTAAAAATAGAAAATAGACCAAACAAGTGAGATGAGCTATATATTATGGCTTCATCAAATAAAATTAAATTTTGATCTGCAGCACCGCCTCGAACATTAAAACCACCTGTTCCTTCCCCAGCACTTGATACTCCTGGAAGTAATTGAATAGTTTTTAATACATCAGATTCTCCAAATAAAACTGGTGTTTGTTTGATTGTTTGATTGGATAAGATATTTAAACTCATAATAGGGTTTTTGATATCTATTTCTTCAATGTCTTTTATAAGAATTACTTCATTTAAATTTTCAATATTTTCATCTAAATAAATGTTTTTATTAATATTTTTTATTAATTCGATGTCGATAATTTGACTTCTGAATCCAACTGAACTTACTTGAATTTTATAATTCCCCTTTGGAAGTGTGATGGAGAAAAATCCGTAAGAATTGGTTATTGCTCCTGTATTTATTTGTGGAATTATGATGTTTGCACCAATTAATAATTCGTTGCTATTAACATTCATTATATATCCATTAAACGTATATAGCTGTTGTGAAAAGCTAATAAATGAAAATAATAAAAAAAGAATTTTTACTAATAATTTTTTAATGCGATACATTAAGAAAGTTTTTTTGGAATAATATTACCAAAAACAATGCCATATATTAAGTTGAATTAAATCTATTTAAATTTTAATTCTAAATTGTCTTTAATGCTGTCTAAAAAATCTTGAGTGTTTAAATAATGAGATCTATTTAAATTTTTACCATGAATTAACACGGCTAAATCTTTTGTCATTTTACCACTTTCAATAGTATCTATACATGTTGTCTCAAGAGTTTTACAAAAATCAATTAAATCTTTATTGTCATCTAATTTTCCTCTATGAGTCAAGCCTCTAGTCCATGCAAAAATTGAAGCGATTGGATTAGTTGAAGTTTCGTTTCCTTTTTTGTGTTCTCTATAGTGCCTTGTCACAGTACCATGAGCAGCTTCAGCTTCCATTGTTTTTCCATCAGGAGTTACTAAAGTAGAAGTCATTAGCCCTAAAGAACCGAATCCTTGTGCAACGGTATCTGATTGAACATCACCATCGTAATTTTTACATGCCCAAACAAAGCCTCCGTTCCACTTCATAGCAGCTGCAACCATATCGTCAATTAATCTATGCTCGTAAGTAATTCCTGCTTTTTCAAATTTCGCTTTAAATTCATTAGTGTAAACTTCTTGAAAAATGTCTTTAAATCTGCCGTCGTATGCTTTTAAAATAGTGTTTTTAGTTGAAAGATATAGCGGCCAATTTTTAGTTAAAGCCTGATTCATACAAGATCTTGCAAATCCAAATATTGAGGAATCTATATTATACATACTCATAGCAACCCCATCTTCTTGAAAATTATAAACTTCCCATGATTTTTCTGGATCACCATTCTCAGGGGTAAAAGTCATTGTAAGTTTTCCTTTACCGTGAGTAACTATGTCGGTAGCTTTATATTGATCTCCAAAAGCATGTCTACCTATACATATTGGTTTCGTCCAACCTTGCACATATCTGGGAACATTACTCATTATGATAGGTTCTCTAAAGACTGTTCCACCTATAATATTTCTGATAGTTCCGTTGGGAGATCTCCACATTTTTTTCAGAGTAAATTCTTTTACTCTATCTTCATCTGGTGTAATAGTGGCACATTTAATACCTACATTATATTTATTTATAGCTTCAGCTGAATCAATTGTTACTTGATCGTCAGTGAAATCTCTATTTTTTACACCTAAATCATAATATTTAATATCAAGATCTATGTAAGGAAGAATTAATTTGGATTTTATAAAACTCCAAATGATTCTAGTCATTTCATCACCATCAAGCTCAACTACTGGATTTTTAACTATGATTTTTTTCATAAATTTTTAAATAAATGTCAAATAATGTTTAATGTAAATAGGAGTAAAGTATTTAAAAAAATAAATTTTATAAAAAATATTATCTTTTTATTTCTTTAATTCTAGCTTTTTTACCTCTTAATTCTCTGAAGTAATAAATTCTAGATCTTTTAACTTTTCCTCTTTTGTTAATTTCAATTTTTTGGATAGCAGGTAAATTAAAAGGAAATATTCTTTCAATTCCAATAGTACCAGACATTTTTCTAATAGTAAATGTTTTAGTTAGTCCAGTTCCTTTAATTTGAATAACAACTCCTTTAAAAAACTGAGTACGGACTTTTTCTCCTTCTCGAATTTCATAATAAACAGTTATTGTATCTCCTGATTTGAAAGTTGGGATTTCTTTTTTCGTAACAAACTCTTCTTGAACGAATTTTATTAAAGATTCCATTATGTAAGATTTTAAATTTAATTGATACAACATTCACGAATATCGTCAGTGGTTATATAAATTTTTATGCGAAATTACATTTTTTTTATTTATTTTTTTTAAAAAAATTAATTAAATATATCTGGTCTTAATTTTTTTGTTCTTTCTAATGCTTTTTCTTCTCTCCATTCTTCAATTTTAGCTTTATTTCCAGAAAGTAAAACCTTAGGAACTTCTAAGTTTTCGAAATTAGCCGGTCTAGTGTAAACTGGAGGAGCCAACATGTCATCTTGGAAGGAGTCAGTTAAAGCTGATGTCTCATCTCCAATAACTCCAGGTATTAATCTAATAATAGTGTCACATAATACTGCTGCAGGTAATTCTCCACCTGATAATACATAATCGCCAATAGAAATCTCCATGGTAATTAACTCGTCTCGAACCCTTTGGTCAACTCCTTTGTAATGACCACAAAGAATAATTAGATTTCCATCAATTGATAATTTATTAGCAATTTTTTGGGTCAATATATTTCCGTCGGGTGTCATATATATCACTTCCTTATAACTTCTTTTATTTTTTAAGAGGTCAATACATTTTTTTATTGGCTCTATCATCATAACCATTCCTGAACCACCTCCAAATTGATAATCATCGACTTGTTTTCTTCTACTTGAAGCATAATCTTTTAGATTGTGAAAATGTACTTCAATTATTTTTTTTTCAATTGCTCTTTTTATTATAGAAGCATTAAATGGACTTTCTATGAGCTCAGGTAAAACACTAATTATATCTATTCTTACCATTTATTCAAATATTAATCTCTCTTTTTCACCTTCTGGACTTATAAAAGTCATTTGATTTATTTTAGTATTATTATTGAATTTAGAAAGGTCATTAGTGTTTTTAATCTTTTCACCATTAATTTCTGTCAATACATAACCTGGTTTTATACCCATTCTATATAACGAATTATTTCTGTGACTTAAGACCTTTATTCCGCTTTCAACATTAAACTTATCTAATTCTTCTAAAGACATGTTTTTCAACTGCATTCCAATGAATTCAATATTTTCATTTTTTTCTAATTTAACCTCTAGAGATATTTTATTTTCACCCCTAATTAATCCAACTAAAACAATGTCTCCAGGTCTTTTAGTACTTAAGTATCCTGACAAGTCAGAAAACTTAGCAATTTTTAATTTATCTAAACTTAGAACCACGTCACCTTTTACTATTCCAGCTTTAGCGGCACCCATCTCAGGTTCAACATCGTTAACATAAAAACCTTCGGTTAATGAAAGGTTTAGTTCATTAGCTGTTCTAGAGTTAAGTCCAAAACCAGTAACTCCAAGTAATCCCTTTTGTACGTTTCCGAATTCAATAATATCCTCAAATACTTTTCTAGCAACATTGCTTGGTACTGCAAATGAATATCCGACGAAACCACCCGTTCCACTAGTAATTGCCGTATTAATACCAATTAAATCTCCACTAGTATTAACAAGTGCCCCTCCGCTATTGCCAGAGTTTACAGCAGCATCTGTTTGAATGAAAGACTGATTTTTAGAATCGTAATCATTTAAATCTCTTGATTTAGCACTTATA
Organism: uncultured Flavobacteriaceae bacterium; assembly: GCA_913031655.1. Lineage (GTDB taxonomy): Bacteria > Bacteroidota > Bacteroidia > Flavobacteriales > Flavobacteriaceae > MAG-121220-bin8. The sequence continues at coordinate 23,689 of CAJWFY010000004.1, read as the reverse complement.
ATTCCAGCAGTGACTGTAGATGTTAGATTAAATGGATTTCCAACAGCTAATACCCATTCCCCAATTTTGGTTTGATCAGAATCAGCGAACCTTATGTATGGAAATGTTTTTTCCCCAACTATTTTTAAAACTGCAATGTCAGAAATTTCATCGCTACCTATCAAGTCTGCTTGATAAGTTTTATTATTATTTGTTGTTACTTCAATAGAAGATGCATTTTCAATGACATGCGTATTTGTAATTATATACCCATCTCTTGAAATGATTACACCAGATCCCATTCCTACTTTTGTTCTGTTGTTTTCATTGTCATTAAAATATCCCCAAAGTGATGATTGATTTTTTGAAATACTAGTATTTTTAACATGAACAACTGAGTAAATAGTTTTTTCTGCAGCTTCAACAAAGTCTGTTGATGACTTTGGAACTGAATTAACGTTAGGAGCATATGAAATGTTAACCTGTTTACTGTCTACAGTTTCTTTAAGATTTTTTTCATGATTAAAATTTAAATTATGAATTAAAAGAGCTATAAAACCTCCTAAAATAGAAACTAAAAATGGCAGAATAATTTTTTTCATTATTAATTATTTAATTTTTAACAAAATTATATTTTTTAAACCATACAATAATATAATTTAACTACTTTTTAACAGCATTTAATTTTTTATATATCTTCGTTAAATAAATGAAAATTAAATTTCAAAAATATCAAGGTACGGGTAATGATTTTATTATAATTAATAATGAGTCATTAAATTTTCCCCAAAAAAATCATAAGTTAATTAGTCGTTTATGTGACAGGAAACTAGGAATAGGTTCAGATGGTTTAATACTAATATGTCCGTCTGAAAATTCTGATTATGAAATGGTGTATTTTAATTCAGACGGAAATTTAGGTTCTATGTGTGGTAACGGAGCTAGATGCTCTGTCAAGTTTGCGCAAAATAATAATTTTATTAAAAATCAAACAATTTTTAATGCATGTGACGGAAACCATTCTGCAACTGTTGTAGATAATAAGGTTTTTCTTTCAATGAAAGACGTATTGAGCGTTAAAGCATATGGAAAGGATTTAATTGTAAATACCGGTTCTCCTCATTACATTCAGATTGTTGAAGAATTAGATGACTTCGATGTTTTTAAGCATGGTAAAATAATAAGGAATAGTTCTGAATTCAAAAAACAAGGAATTAATGTGAATTTTGTAAAAGTAATCTCTGACTCGGAATTTTATGTTAGAACATATGAAAGAGGGGTTGAAATGGAAACTCTCTCATGTGGAACTGGCGTTACTGCTGTTGCTTTGGCGATGTATCATTTAGAAAAAACTAAATCGAAAAATTTAAAAATTAACACAAATGGAGGCGTTTTGAATGTGGAATTCACTACAAACAATGTTGGATTTAAAAATATTATTTTGTCAGGAAATGTAGAGTTAGTTTATGATGGGGAATTTATCTTATAGAAAAATGAAAAAAAAAAATGTAGTAACTATAATAGGTTTGATAGCCTTTATATTTTTATCCTTTGCTTATTTAAATAGTAATTACAAAACTTTTTATAAAGAGAATACAAGTTTTTCTGAAGAAAAAATTTTTATTTATATACCAACTGGGTCTGGTATTATCAATTTAAAAAAACAAATTAGTCCGTTTCTTATAGACACAACTACTTTTTTTAATGCTGCTAAAAAGAAAGAATATTTTTATAATATTAAAGCAGGTAAATATGAAATCAAAAGAGGTTTTTCGAATAAAGAAATAATAACTTCTCTTAGGTCAAAAAACATTCCAGTTAAGGTCACTTTCAATAATATTGAAAGGATACAAGATTTAGGGTCTAAAATCTCAGATTTAATTGAAGCGGATAGCTTGTCTTTATTGAATTCTTTTTTTGAAAAGAGTTTTTTGAAAGATAACAGTTTAAATGAAGAATCTGTTTTTGCAATATTTCTTCCAAATACATATGAGTTTTATTGGAATACGAGTGCTGATCAATTTAGAGATAAGATGATGAAATATTATAATATATATTGGAACTCATCAAGAATTGACAAAGCTAAATCATATGGATTAAACCCAGTCGAAGTCTCAGTTTTAGCGTCAATAGTTCAAAGAGAAACTCCTAAAATAGACGAAAGACCAACTATTTCAGGAGTTTATTATAATAGGCTAAAAAAAAGAATGAAATTACAAGCCGATCCTACAGTCATTTATACCATAAAATTAAAGAAAGGGTTTGACACTAAAATTAGAAGAGTTTTGTATAGAGATTTAAAAATAAAATCCCCTTTTAATACTTATGTAAATAAAGGTTTACCGCCTGGACCGATTTATATGCCTGATTTATCCTCTATTGAGTCGGTATTAAATTTAGAAAGCCATAATTATATATTTTTTGTTGCAGATGTTAAAAGACCTGGCTATCATATGTTCGCTAAAACCCTCTCCAAGCATAATAGAAATAAAAGACAGTATACTTCTTGGTTGAGAAAAAATAAAATAAAGAGATAAGTTACTGTATTACAGATGTTTAAAAATTTATGTATGTTTGCGCATTATTTTAAAAATTAATAATGAAAAATTATAGGTTTTATAAAATACTTTCCCTTTTAGTTTTATTTTTAAATAGTTCTTTCATTAACCCTTTGTTCAAAACAAAAGATAATAGTTTTAATGAAAATTTAAACTATTCAGTACTTCCATATGAACAGCCAATTTCTTTTAATTTAATTTATTTAATTGATGATTTTAATGGTTTTAAAGAAAGCTTAGCTTTTAAGGAGTCTGGAGGGCGTTATAGTGTTGTTAATAAATTTGGTTATTTAGGTAAATATCAATTTAATTTAAATACTTTGAAAATGTATAAAATTTTAGATATTGACATTTTTATTAGTAGCCCCAATATTCAAGAAAAAGTATTTTTGATAAATGTAAAAAGAAATAAGTGGATATTAAGAAAGGATATCAAATGGTTCGTTGGGACTGTAATAAACGGAGTTGAAGTTACTGAATCTGGAATTATTGCTGCAGCTCACTTGTCTGGAGCAGGTAATGTAAAAAAATATTTAAGAGGGAATGGTGAGTGGAATAAAAAAGATGCCTTTGGAACTTCAATATCTTATTATATAGATTATTTTTCTAATTATGATTTGTCTTCTATTAAACCTTTGAGAAAACCTAAGCTTACTTACTCTGATTGAATTAAAAAAATAGTAGGTCTTTTGTTGAAACTATAATTTTCTTTTTTCCAATTTGTAATTGTATCAGTTTTAATAAATTCTGTACTTAGCGTTATATCACAAGCAATACAAAGTTTAGTTGATTCTTTTAAATATTTGAGCAAATCATTTAATAAGTTATCATTTCTATATGGTGTTTCCATAAATATTTGTGTTGATAACAAAGAATTTTTTTCTAATTTTTTAATTATATCTTTTCTGCTAGCTTTATCTATTGGTAAATATCCATTAAACTTAAATTCTTGTCCGTTCATTCCAGATGCCATTAATGCTAAAAATATAGATGATGGACCTACAAGAGGGGTGACCTTTATATTTAAATGATATGCTTCATTAACTATACTTGAACCTGGATCGGCTATTCCAGGACAACCAGCGTCAGAAATTAAACCCATGTCCAGGCCTTTTATACATGGTTTTAGAAAATCTCTTAAATAGTCGCTTGAAGTCCTTTTGTTAAGAGTGCTTACAATTAATTCTGATTGGCTTTTTTTCGGGCAGATTTTTTTAATAAAAGCTCTTCCAGGCTTCTCATTTTCAAAAATAAAATGTTGAATTTTATCTATTATTTCTTTTTGATAGTTAGGTATGTCATGAGTAGATGAAATTCCTAATAAGTTTGGGATTAAGTATAATTTACCTTTTACCATTATTTAAATATAAAAATAATATGGCTTTAGACTTATTTAAATAGTGAATTTTTTAGACAGATCTTCTACGTATTTCCTAAATTGTTTATCAGTAAAAGACAAGTTATCTACAGTTTTACATGCATGAAGAACGGTTGCGTGATCTCTGTGACCTATCTGTGAACCAATACTAGCTAAGGATGCTTTTGTGAATTTTTTTGCAAAAAACATAGCTAACTGTCTAGCTTGAACAATGTGACGTTTTCTTGTTTTTGATTGAAGAGTTGAAACATCCATTTGAAAGTATTCAGAAACAATTTTTTGAATATAATCTATAGAAACCTCTCTTTTAGTGTTTTTTACAAATTTATCAACTATACTTTTTGCTAAATCAATTGTTATTTCTTTTTTGTTAAATGACGATTGTGCAATTAATGAAATAATCGCCCCTTCAAGTTCTCTAACATTTACCTTAATATTTTTAGCAACATAATCAATAACATCATCAGGGATTTCCACACCGTCCCTAAAAAGTTTATTTTTTAATATTGATACACGAGTCTCATAATCAGGTCTTTGTAGTTCGGCAGATAAACCCCATTTAAACCTTGAAAGGAGCCTTTGCTCAATGTCCTGCATGTCAACAGGTGCCTTGTCTGAAGTTAAAATAACTTGTTTACCGTTTTGATGCAAATGATTGAAGATATGAAAGAAAACATCTTGTGTTCCGGTTTTTCCAGAAAAGAATTGAACATCGTCAATGATTAAAACATCAATTATTTGATAAAAATGAATAAAATCATTTCTGTTATTTTTCTTTACAGATTCAACGTATTGCTGAGTGAATTTTTCAGCTGAAATATACAATACAGTTTTTTCAGGAAATTTTTCTTTAACGTTTACTCCGACAGCGTGTGCAAGATGAGTTTTTCCTAACCCAACCCCTCCAAATATAAGTAGGGGATTAAAAGAAGTTCCTCCTGGTTTATTAGAAACTGCTAAACCAGCAGATCTAGCAAGTCTATTCGCGTCACCTTCTAGAAAATTTTCAAATGTATAATTGGGATTTAATTGTGAATCAATTTTTAAGTTTTTTATACCAGGAATAATGAAAGGATTCTTTAATTCAGTTTGTAAATTACCAAAAGGAACATCAACTTTTTGAGATGGTATATTAGTTTTATATTGACTGGGAATTTTTTCTGTAAATGGCTTTAAATTACCATAGGTATTTTCCATTTTAATTACATATACTAATCTTGCGTTTTCACCAAGTTCTTTAGTAAGGGCTAATTTGAGTAGTTTAACATAATGTTCTTCAAGCCATTCATAAAAAAATTTACTAGGAACCTGAACACTTAAAATATTATTTTCAAACTTAATTGGTTTAATAGGTTCAAACCAAGTTTTATAAGCTTGAATCTGTATATTGTCTTTTATAAATTTTAGACAATTTTCCCATACAGATTCTGTAGTAATCATTTCTTTTAAGGTATTTTTGGTTGTTATAAAATTAATAATAATATAAAAAAATTACTGTTTAACTCTATGAGACAAATATGTGCAAATTTTTATTAAAAAAAAATCATTTTGCTATTGAATTTTAACTTTTTTTTGTCCATATTAATAACATCATTTTATAATGCTTAAAATAACAAACTGTGGAAGATGAAATAGAAATTTTAGTTAGGTATAGTGAAACAGATCAAATGTCATTTGTATATCATGGAAACTACGTCAAGTATTTCGAAATTGGAAGAATAACATGGCTTAAAAAATTAGGTATTTCATATAAAAAAATGGAAGAAGAAGGTATTTTGCTTCCAGTGATTGAATTATCAATAAATTTTAAAAAACCAGCCTTATTTGATGACAAGTTAATTTTAAAGACTAAACTCAAAAGAATACCATCTTACATGATTGAATTTGATTTTGAGATTAAAAGAGACGATAAGCTAATAACTTTAGGCTATACCAAATTAGTATTTTTGAATTCTAAAACTAACAAACCTATGAGATGTCCCAATAATATTCTCAAATTGATTGGTAAGGCTTCATAAAAGTAATTGTATCGGAACCTATATTTTCTTTAAAAACAACTTCCCCATTAATTTCAGGTGCTTTAATTCCTTCTTTAATCAAAATAGTACTTTTGAAAATTCTAGCTTCATCCCAGTTGCCATTATTGATAAAATTATCTAAAGTTTTTTTCCCTCCTTCTATTATAACTGATTGTATTTTTTTTTCATATAAAAAATCACAGATTTGATTTGATATTTTTTTTGAAAAATCTATTTCCTTTTTACTTATAACCAATGTATTAGCTTCATTATTGAAAACTTTATAGTTTTTATTCAATCCGTTTTCTTTATCGATTACTATCCTTGTTGGATTTTCTCCTTTGTAATCCCTTACATTTAAATTAGGATTATCTTTAATTATAGTATTGTATCCTACTAAAATACCATGTTCCTCTGACCTCCATTTGTGAACTATCTGTCTACTTTTAGTATTACTAATCCAAAATGGTTTTGATTTTAATTTATTTTTTGGTGAAATAAACCCATCTTTTGATTGTGCCCATTTTAATATAATATAAGGTCTTTTATTTTTATTAAAGTGGAGAAAGTTTTTGTGTAACTCTTTGCACTCGTTCTCTAAAACACCTACAATAACATTTACCTTATTGTTTTTTAAAAAATTAATTCCTTTTCCATTTACTTTTGAACTGTTGTCTAAAGTTCCGACAATAACTTTTGGTATTTGGAAACTGCAAATGGTATTACAACATGGTGGTGTTTTACCAAAATGTGAACAAGGTTCTAATGTTACATAAAGTATAGAGTTCTTTAATAAACTTTTATTTTTTACATTATTTATTGCATTTACTTCAGCATGATTTTCACCATGTTTGCTAGAAAATGCTTCAGAAATTATAACATCGTTATGAACGATTATACATCCTACATAAGGATTTGGGTAGGTTATTCCTTTTCCTTTTTTTGCGACTTCAATGCATCGTGACATGTAGAATTCATGAGAGGAATGATTATTCATAATTGATAAATAAGGTTTTCTCTAATATATATATGACGTATCTTCACAATGCAAAATTAATCTAAAAAATGGTAGGTAAGCTAGAATGGGTTTTAAGAGAGGTTAATAAATCTGATAATAAAGAATTAAAAACTGTTTTAAGCTCAGTAATGATTGAATTTGGAGTTCCAAAAAAGGGAACGGCATTGAGTGACCCTGAATTGAGGGAAATGAGTAAAGCTTACGACAGTCACAGAAGTATTTATTTTGTAATAGAAAATAATAATAAAATTTTTGGAGGTGCAGGAATTTCTCAATTAAAAAATTCAAAAGAAAATATTTGTGAACTTCAGAAAATGTATTTTTTAAAAGATGCAAGAGGGTTAGGGTTAGGAAAAAAAATGATAAAAAAATGCATTAGTATAGCTTTAAAATACAAATATGATTTTTGCTATATTGAAACAATGCATAATATGAATTCTGCTCAAAAGTTATATTTATCACAAGGTTTCAAATATTTAGACAAATCTTTAGGAAATACTGGACACTCTTCTTGTCCCGTATGGATGTTAAAAAAATTATAATGACATTAATTGAATACCGTAATCAGCTTTTTAAAGCATTAGGTTCTAAGATTGATAAAAAAGAATTAGAAGAATTTTTTTTCTGGTTGATAGAATATTACTCTGGATTTAGCAGGTTGAAATATATTTTAGATCAAAATCATTCAGTATCTAATTTTCAAAAACTAAATCTATTAATGGCTATTGAGCTTTTAGAGAAAAATATGCCTATTCAATATGTTGTTGGTGAATCAGAATTTATGAACTTAAAGTTTTACGTAAATGATAAAGTTCTCATTCCTAGACCAGAAACTGAAGAATTGGTGTCATGGGTTTTAATTGATAACCCTATTAACAAGAAAATATTAGACATTGGAACAGGAAGTGGATGTATTGCAGTTTCGTTGGCTAAATTTTTAAAATCACCAAACGTTACTGCATGGGATATCGATCATGATATTATTGATTTAGCAAAAAAAAATTCATCTTTAAATAACGTGAAAATTTTATTTGAAGTTCAAGACATAAATTCAATTAATACCAATAAAAAGTTTGATATAATTATATCTAATCCACCTTATATTTGTGATAGTGAAAAGCATAATATGAAAAAAAATGTTTTACTTTTTGAACCTCATAAAGCATTATTTGTAAAAGATAACGATCCTTTGTTTTTTTACTCTAAAATAATTGATTTTGCTAAGAGTAATCTAAATGATAATGGTAGTATATTTTTTGAAATTAATGAAAATCAAAATCAAGGTGTTTCAAAACTTTTAATTAAAGCAGGTTTTTACGATATTGAATTAAAAAAAGATTTTAGATCAAAAAATAGAATGATAAAAGCTAGTTTATAAATGAATTCAGTTCAGAAGAATATTGAAAAAATTAGAGATGAATTGCATCTTCATAATTACTATTACTATGTTTTAGATATGCCTAAAATAAGCGATTATGATTTTGATTCAAAACTTAAGGAACTTATAATTTTAGAAAAACAATTCCCACAGTATAACGATGTTAATTCTCCTACATTGAGAGTAGGAGGGGCCGTTATTAAAAGTTTTAGTTCTGTTAAACATGATTTTCCAATGTATTCTTTGGACAACTCTTATTCAAAAAATGATTTAGAGGATTGGAATGATAGATTGTTTAAAAACTTAGAAGACGATAAACTCGAGTATTTCTGCGAATTAAAATTTGATGGGGTTTCTATTAATTTAACATATGAAAATGGAAGATTAACAAAAGCTGTTACTAGAGGAGATGGTGTTTACGGGGACGATGTAACAGAAAATATTAAAACCATTAAAACCATCCCTTTAAAATTAAAAGGTTCTTTTCCAAGTAAATTTCAGATCAGAGGTGAAATAATTATTGAAAAAGATGATTTTTTAAAAATGAATAAAAAAAGATACTTAGATGGACTAGAACCATATATGAACCCTAGAAACACTGCATCTGGAAGCTTAAAGCTTCAAGACAGTTCAGAAGTTGCTAAAAGACCTTTGAAATGTTTTTTATATCAAATAGTTAGCTCTAAGCAGGATTTTAAAACTCAAAATGAATATTTGTCAAATGCTTTAGAATGGGGGTTTAATATTTCAAGCACTTACAAGCTTTGTAGTAACTTAAATGAAGTAATGTCATATATTAATTATTGGGATAGTAACAGGGTTGATTTAAATTTTGAGATAGACGGAATTGTAATAAAAGTAAATGATATTAATCATCAAAATGAACTTGGTTTTACATCAAAGTACCCTAGGTGGTCAATAGCTTATAAATTTAAAACAGAACAAATTTCAACCAGATTATTAAGCGTTTCCTATCAAGTTGGAAGAACGGGTGCAATAACTCCTGTAGCTAATTTGGAACCTGTTCTTTTGGGTGGGACTTATGTAAAACGAGCTTCACTTCATAATCAAGATCAAATAAATAAATTGAATTTATGTTTAAATGATATTGTTAAAGTAGAAAAGGGAGGTGAAATTATTCCAAAAATTGTTGGTGTAGATTTAGAAAAAAGAACTTCTATTTCTAAAAAAATTAAATTTATTAAAAACTGTCCTTCTTGTTATACTCTTCTTTCAAGGCATGAATCAGAATCAAATCATTACTGCTTGAATTATAATAATTGCCCTGTTCAAGTAAAGGGAAGAATTCAACACTTTATATCTAGAAAAGCATTAGATATTAATGGTTTAGGGAACGAAACTATTGATTTGTTGTATTCAAATGATCTGATTTCAAATTATGCTGACTTATATGATCTTAAAAAAGAAGATATACTTCTTCTAGATAGAATGGCGGAGAAGTCAGTAGAAAATATATTTAATGGATTAGAAGATTCAAAAAAGATTAATTTTGAAAGAGTTTTATTTGGTTTAGGAATTAGGTATGTAGGTCAAACTGTTGCAAAAAAAATAGCATCAGAATTTAAATCTATTGATAACTTGATATCTGCTAGTCTAGATGATTTAATTTTAGTTGATGAAATTGGAGATAGAATTTCTGAGAGTATTTTAGAATTTTTCAATGATCAAGAAAATATAGATGCAATTAATAGACTTAAGGATATGGGTTTGCAGTTTGAAATTAAAGAGTCTAATCTGCCAATCAATAATATTTTATCTGAACATATTTACGTTATTTCAGGGATTTTTAATAATCATTCAAGGAATGAACTGAAAAGTATTATTGAAAAGAACGGTGGAAAGGTATCCTCCTCTATTTCTTCAAAAACAAACTATTTGTTGGGAGGAAACAATATAGGGCCTAGTAAACTTTCTAAAGTAAAAAAATTAGAAATTCCAATAATATCAGAAAATGATTTAATGGAAATGATAAAAACTAAACTTTTATAGAGCTGGTCTTTTCAGTAATAGAATTATTAGACAAATAAAAATCTATTTTCCCCAAATTAATTCCAAAACATCCAACTTGATTAATCATTACATCTTTACCGTCTGAATTTTTTACTTTAACTGGTTTGTCCATAAATGTATGAGTATGTCCCCCAATTATTAGGTCAATATCTTTTGTTTTTTTTGCCAATATTAAATCACACATAATCTCTTCACTTTTATTGTAACTGTAACCTAGATGTGATAAGCATATTATTATATCACATTTATATTGATACTTAAGCTTCTGAGTGATGTCTTGGGTTATTTCTACTGGATCTAAATACTTGATGCCTTTATATAATTTTTTCTCTACAAGACCATCTAACTCAACTCCCAATCCAAATACTCCGATTTTTACCTCATCTATTTCATATATTTCATATTTTTTAATTTTATTTTCTAATGGGGTGTTTATTATGGTGTAATTTGAATTTAAAAAAGAGAAATTTGCATGTTTTAAAGATTTTGCTAGTTTTTTTAAGCCGTTGTCAAATTCGTGATTTCCAAGCGTAGAAGCGTTGTAACCCATTTTACTCATTAATTTTAATTCAACCTCTCCTTCAAAAAAATTAAAATATGGAGTTCCTTGAAAAACATCACCAGCATCTAAAACAAGAGTGTTAGGGTTTTCTTTTTTAAATAAATTAATCATTTTGGCTCTTGCAATTACACCACCACCATTAGGGTTTAAAGGATCATTTTCAGAGAATGGATCTATGTGGCTATGAACATCATTCGTATGAAGAATTGTTATTTTTTTAGATTTAAAATCTGTTTTTTCAAAACCTAATAATGGAAAAGTTAAACCAAGAACTGTGGATGAAGTAACTTTATTTATAAAGAGTCTTCTTTTCATTGAGTTTTTATTATTCTATTATCTTTATTACTGACAATAGTATCTGTTTTTACTATGAAATTTATAAGAACATCTCTTATGTTTGTTTTTAAAGAAAAAAGTTCTAATGGATCTTTAAAAAACATCATTTTATCCCCTCCTTCTTGAAGAAAATTGGAAGTTAAAACATTATATGTATTATTAATATTGAATTTTTTATTATTAATTAATATATTAATTATTTTATCATCTTTAAATTCTAACTTGATTCCAGAAACTGGGTGTGCTTTTTGTTCGTTTTTTAAATAGTTTACCAATTCTAAAACTTTCTCACCGCTAAGTTCAACAACTGTTGATGTATTTTCAAAAGGCATTATGGTAAATATATCATATTGAGTAATTACCCCTTTGTTTAAAGTTCCTCTTATTCCTCCATAATTTAATAAACAAAAATCAATATCTTCAGACGTAATGTTTTTGAAAATTGGTTTGGATTCTTCTATTAATATATCAGCAATCAAATTTCCTAATGAAGATTCTAACATTCCATCTCTAACACTCAGAGATTTAATTGAATATCCTATGGTTTTTTCTAAATCTTTTATTTTATCTCTAAATGGTGAAATAATTAAATTTAGTTCGCTATTACTGTTTAATTTATCGACAACTCTTAAGTTAAGACCTTTGCTGTCTTGTATTTTATAATTTTCTCCAACACAGGAAAATAACATAATTGTTATAGCTATAACAAAAAGCTTAAAGTAGATATTCTTTAAATATAATTTAGTTTTCAATGATGAAATATGTAGTTTTATATTAGTTTTTAAATATATGATTTTTAAGTCACTACATGAAAAGCTTCTTAGAAAAAAAATTAATAAATCTCTAATTGATCTTAGTGAACAAATTAGAATTAAGCCTAATCCAATAAAGTCTTTAGGATGTATTGTTGATCCAAGTTTCCCTGTTTCGGTAGATGTGTTTATTGATTTAGCTAATTCAATTGGATTAAAAGAAAAAGATTTGAAGATTATTACATTTCAAGAAGATAAAAATACATTTAATGTGTTTTCAAATATGAATATTACACCTGAATGTATTTCATTTTATGGTAATTTAACTGGAAATGATTCTTTAGAATTCATTTCTAAAGATTACGATTTATTAATTAATTTTTTTAAATCTAATCCAGAACTTACACTTCTATCTTCAAAAACAAAAGCTAAATTTAGGGTTGGTTTTGAATCGGCAGAGAATCAATTAAATGACTTGATTTTTTCTAATAAAATAAAAAAATTTAAAAGTTTTAAATTAGAATTGATTAAATATTTAAACTTAATTAAATGAAAAACTTATCTCAAAGACTTAAAGGGACTGGAGTTGCTATAGCTACTCCTTTTAAAAAAGACTTGTCAGTTGATTTGGATTCAATTACTACAATGGTGGAATTTTTAATTAAAAATGGAATAGACTATATAGTGGTTCAAGGAACGACAGGAGAATCGTCAACTTTAAATGAAGAAGAAAAAATTCTTTCAAGAAATGCTTTTATTAAAGCTAACAACAACAGAATTCCATTACTAATTGGAATTGGATCTAATGATACAAGGTCAGTAGTCAATTATTTATCTAATGCTGATTTATCTGGATTCTGCGCGGTACTTTCAGTAACACCATTTTATAATAGACCTTCACAAAGTGGGTTGTTTGAGCATTTTTCTGCTATTTCTAAGTCATCTCCATTACCAATCATCTTGTACAACGTACCAACTCGCACTGGATGTGATATGGATTATTCTACAACCATTAAACTAGCTAACAGCTTTAAAAATATAATTGGGATAAAAGAAGCTAGTGGAAATATGGATAAAATTTTTAAATTAATTTCTAATAGACCAGATGGGTTTTTAATTATTTCAGGCGACGATGAAACAGCCTATCAAAGTGTTTTAATGGGTGCTGATGGTGTTATATCGGTTGCTGCAGGGTGCATACCTCAGCATTTTAGAAATATCATAAATCTGGCTTCAGAAGGTAATGAAGAGAGGGCTAAAACGGAGTACGATAAAATTAATCAATTATTAAACCTTCTTTTTAAAGAAGGTAATCCAACTGGGTTAAAAGCAGCATTGGCAATTAAAAAATTATGTCAAAATCATCTTAGATTGCCTTTACTGCCTTCTTCAAAAGAGCTGTATTTAGAAATTGAAAATTTTTTTAAAAAATAAGTTTTATTCTACACTTTAATTATAATCTGTTTTAGAGATTTATATTGACAAAAAAAATATTAAATTTGTCAGATGTTGAAAAAAAAATTATTACTTCCATTAGGGTTTATTCTAATAACCTTATCATCTTGTAATGAGTTCCAGAAAGTTCTCAAAAACGAGGACATAAAAGTCAAGTATGATTTTGCAGAAAAATATTACGAAAATCAAGAGTTTAGAAGAGCGAGTAGATTATTTGAACAGATTAAACCTAAATTTAGAGGAAAACCTCAAGGTGAAAGAGTTACGTTTTTTTATGCTAACTCATTGCTGAATACTAAAAACTATATTACTGCTGCGTACGAATTTGAAAGTTTCACAAAAGCATACCCACTAAGTCAAAAAGTTGAAGAAGCCAACTATTTAGCTTCATATGCTTATTATAAAGTTTCACCTACTCATAGTTTAGATCAAAAACAGACTACTGAGGCTATTGATAAATTACAAGAGTTTATTAATTTTTATCCTAATTCTGAAAAAATGTCAGAAGCTAATGATTTAGTTCAAGAACTTAGATTGAAATTAGAGTTTAAAGCTTTTGAAATAGCAAAACAGTATAACACAATTAGAGACCATAAGTCTGCTATCATTGTTTTAGATGATTTTATTTCTGATTACCCAGGTACTCCTTACAGAGAAGATGCGTTATATTATTTATTTAATTCCTCATATGAATTGGCGATTAATAGTGTTTATTCTAAAAAATCCGAAAGACTTGATTATGCAAAAAAGGTTTTTAATGAACTGTTAAACACATACCCTGAGTCTAAATATATTGAAAAATCAAATAAATTATTCAAGTTAATCGACCAAGAAATCACTACATTTGCCAACAATTAGACTCAGTTAAAAAAAAAACATGGATTTTAAAAAAACTAATGCACCTCTAACTACTATAACATATGATAGAAATGTTGTAGATGCTCAGACAGATAATATATACGAAGCTATTAATATAATATCTAAAAGAACAATTCAAATTAACGAGTCTATTAAAAAAGAATTGTTAGATAAATTAGAAGAGTTTGCTAGTCCTACTGAAAGTTTAGATGAAATTTTTGAAAATAAAGAACAAATAGAGGTTTCTAAATTTTACGAAAAATTACCTAAAGCTCACGCTATGGCCCTTGAGAATTGGTTATTAGAAAAAGTATATTATAGAAATACTGAAATTAAAGAATAGAAAATGTCTATTCTAAATGGAAAAAATATTCTATTAGGAATTTCAGGAGGCATAGCAGCATATAAATCAACTTTTTTAGTAAGACTTTTAATTAAATCTGGAGCAAACGTTCAGGTCATCATGACTACCAGTGCTAAAGACTTTGTAACACCCCTAACTTTATCAACTCTATCAAAAAGATCGGTTTTATCAGATTTTTTCAATAAGGACAATCAAAATGAATTGTGGAATAATCATGTAGAATTATCTTTATGGGCAGATTATATGATTATAGCTCCAGCAACAGCAAATACATTATCTAAGATGGCTTCGGCAAGATCTGACAACTTACTGCTTGCTACTTATTTGTCTTCAAAATGTCCTATATATTTTGCTCCTGCTATGGACTTAGATATGCATAAAAATAAAGCAAATCAAATAAATATTAATAAGTTAATTGATTTTGGAAATATTCATATTCCAGTTAATGCAGGGTTTTTGGCAAGTGGGTTAGAAGGAGAAGGAAGAATGCAGGAACCCGTTCAGATAATTGATTTTATCTCAAGTCATATTATTAAAGGACTAAAACTTTATGGAAAAAAGATTCTAATTACAGCAGGACCAACATATGAACCAATTGATTCTGTTCGTTTTATAGGTAATTTTTCAAGTGGAAAAATGGGATTTGCTTTAGCTAAAACTGCATCTATGTTAGGGGCAGAAGTAGTTTTGATTACCGGACCAACAAGTTTATCAGTTAATAACTATAACATCAAGGTTATTGACATTGTTACAGCTGATGAAATGTTTGATAAAGCTAAAGAGTTTTTTCCAGTTTCAGATATCTCAATTCTTTCCTCAGCAGTTTCTGATTTTAAACCAAAAAATAGAATTTCGAATAAAATTAAAAAAACAAGTACCATAAACTTATCTATTGATTTAGTTCCTAATGTTGATATTCTTAATCATTTAGGAACATTAAAAAAAGAACATCAATTATTAATAGGGTTTGCACTTGAAACAGACAATGAAATAGAGAATGCTACTAAAAAAATTGCAAAAAAAAATCTAGATGCAATTGTATTAAACTCATTAAATGATAATGGTGCTGGATTTAGTTATGATACAAATAAAATAACTTTCATAAACAAGAAAAATCAAATTACTAAATTTAAATTAAAAAGTAAGAATGAAGTTTCTGTTGATATATTTAATCAAGTTATCAAATTAATGAATGAAATTGTTTAAGATTATTTTAATATTTTTTTTTACTAATCTAATTTTTTCTCAGGAGATAGATGGTAAGGTTATAGTTAATTCTAATTTGATAAACCAAACAAATAAGTCTGTTTTCTCTAATTTAGAAAAATCAATTTCAACCTTAATTAATTCGTACTCTTGGACGAATGATAAAATTCTTGATTATGAAAAAATTGATCTGAGTTTATTAATTACTGTAACAAATTATTCTGATAATAATTTTACTGCAAATTTTCAGTTTCAATCTTTAAGACCGGTATTAAACTCAACTTATCAAACTCCTTTATTTAATTTTGTTGAGAAAAATTTTCAATTTAAATTTATTGAATTTGAGCCTTTATTGTATAATGAAAATCAATACCAATCTAACCTTGTCTCTCTAATTTCATTTTACATAAATATCATATTAGGAATTGATTCAGATTCATATATTAAGGAATCCGGAAAACAATTTTATAATAAATCTCAAGAAATATTAAATCTAGCAAATCAAAGTTCAGGGTTGGGTTGGAATTCTAGTCATTCTGGGGGAAGAATTAATAAGTTCTGGCTAATTGAGAACCTTAACTCAATTAATTCAACTGAATTTAGAGATATGCTATACAATTATCATACAGAGGGTCTTGATTTAATGCATGAAAACATTTCACTGTCAAAAAACAATATCTTGAACTCCATTCTTACTTTAGAAAAAACAGATAGAAGAACCCCTAATTCTCTTCTTTTAAAATTATTTTTTGAAACAAAATCTGATGAAATTGTTGACATATTTTCATCTGGTCCAAAGCTTAATACAGAATTACTTTATAACAAATTAAATAAAATGGCTCCTTTTTATTCAAATAAATGGTATCAATTAAGATAATTTGTTAATTTAAAGCATTGTTTAAAACATTTATAAACTAAGGTTTTGCTTACAAAAATTTTTATAAAAAATTTCGCTTTAATTGATGAACTAGAAATCAATTTCAGTAATGGTTTCTCAACTATTACGGGAGATACTGGTTCTGGAAAGTCTATTCTTTTAAGTGCTCTTTCTTTAGTAATTGGAAAGCGAGCTGATCATAAAATTTTAAAAAATAATAATATTAAGTGCATAATTGAAGCTGAGTTCTGTTTAAAAAAAATTAATATTAAAAAAGTTTTTGATCAAAATAATATAGATTATTTTGATCAAACTATTTTAAGAAGAGAGATTTTACCAAATGGAAAATCTAGATCTTTTATCAATGACACTCCAACTAATTTAGATTTAATGAAATTAATAGGAGAAAAGTTAATAGACATTCATACTCAGCATGAATCCTTAATGCTATCTAATGATAATTTCTTTTTTTCTTTAATTGATAATTTATCTCAACAAAATAATATAGTAAAAAATTTTTCTGAAAATCTTTATTTTTATAAAGAACAATGTTTAGAACTTGAAAAACTCGACAGACTAAATATTAGCTTAAAAAACGATAATGATTATAATACTTATGTTTTAAATGAGTTACTGGACGCTAAACTTGTTTTAGGAGAGCAAGAAGAGTTAGAAAGTAATCTTTTAATGTTAAAAAATTCAGAGCAAATTAGAAACTCATTAAGCCGAATTGATTCCTTGTTGTATACAGATGAAAATAGTATTGAAAATAAAATAACAACATTGAATTCTATTTTAAATAGCATTTCTAAATTTTCAGATAATTATCTAGAAATTAAAAATAGAATTGAAAGTGTTTTAATAGAATTAGATGATATCAAGAACGAATTGAATTCTCCTTTGACTAATCTAGATAATGACTCTTTTGAATTAGATAAACTAGAAAACAGGTTAAGTGTTATATTCAATCTTCAAAAAAAACATGCTGTTAACTCGATTAAAGAATTAATTTCAAAAACTAACAAGCTAAAACTTCAATTACTTAAGAATGATAGTGTTGAGATAGATATCGAAAACTTAAAGAAAGAAGTTTCTCTAAAAGAATCTTTACTTGATGAACTTTCTTTAAAAATATCTAATTCTAGAAAAAAAATATTACCAAAATTAAAATCAGATTTAGAATCTGTTTTAAGTAATTTAGGAATGAAAAACGCATCTTTTAATTTTAACATATATGACTCAACTAATTATAACAGGTTTGGAAAAAACTCTATAGAAGTAATGTTTTCTTCTAATAAAGGAGTTAAACATGCTTCTTTATTTAAAGTTGCATCAGGAGGTGAGCTTTCTCGAATCTTACTCTCAATTAAATCAGTTTTGTCATCTCATTCAAAAATGCCTACTATGATTTTTGATGAAATTGATACTGGAATTTCAGGTGAAATGGCTAATGCAATGGCTAATATTATGCTAAAAATGAGTAAGAATATGCAAATTATAGCCATCACTCATCTTCCTCAAATTGCTGCTAAAGGAAATCATCATTTCAATGTTTATAAAAATGATAATTTCGGAGTAATTAACACCAAAATAAAAAAACTTAATTCTGAGGATAGAATTGATGAAATTGCTAAGATGCTCTCTGGTGATGTAATGTCTGATTCTGCACTAGTTCATGCTAGAGAGTTACTTAATTAACATTATATTTATCAAAAAATAAAACTATGTCATACAATCTGCTAAAAGGAAAAAAAGGAATTATTTTTGGAGCCTTAGACGAAAATTCAATTGCTTGGAAAACTGCAGAAAGAGTTCATGAAGAAGGTGGAGAATTTGTTTTAACAAATGCACCTATTGCATTAAGAATGGGTCAGGTTGATGTATTAGCAAAAAAAACTAATTCAAAGCTTATTGCAGCAGATGCAACTAAAATTGAAGACTTAGAGAGTTTAATAAATCAAACTATGGAACTTTTTGATGGCAAAATCGACTTTGTTTTACACTCTATAGGGATGTCTGTCAACGTTAGAAAAGGAAAGCATTATACAGATCTGAATCATGACTGGACAACTAAAGGCTGGGATGTTTCAGCTGTGTCTTTTCATAAATTATTACAGAGTTTATATAAGTTAGATGCTATGAATGAATGGTCTAGTATTGTAGCTCTTACTTATATGGCAGCCCAAAGGGTTTTTCCTAATTATAATGACATGGCAGATAATAAAGCTTATTTAGAATCTATTGCACGAAGTTTTGGTTATTTTTTCGGTAAGGATCGTAAAGTGAGAATTAATACTATTTCACAATCTCCAACTCCTACCACAGCAGGAAAAGGGGTAACTGGTTTTGATGGGTTTATTAAATATGCTGAAAAAATGTCGCCATTAGGTAATGCTTCAGCACTGGATTGTGCTAATTATACTATTACACTTTTTTCTGATTTAACTAAAAGAGTAACACTTCAAAACTTATATAATGATGGTGGGTTTTCTAATGTTGGTGTAAGTCAAGAAATAATTGATATTGTATCTTCATCGGATTAGAGTTGTTAATTATATTCCTCCTAAATTTTTACGTTTAGACCATATTTCAGAAATTTTTTTTACTAAATTGGGTTTTAATGAAAAATATTGGACTTAGTGGTGGAATTGGTTCTGGAAAAACAACTGTTTCTAAAATTTTATTAGAAAATGGCATTCCAGTGTATGACTCGGACACTAGGGCTAAGTATATAATAAATAATTCTTCCGAAGTTAAAAAGAGTATAATTGATAATTTTGGAAAAGTTTCCTTCATAAATAATATTTTAAATAAAAAATATATTTCAAAATTAATTTTTAATGATAAAATAGCTTTAAAAAAAATCAATTCTATTGTTCATCCTTATGTATATAATGATTTTTTAGAATGGAAGAAATCAGTATTTTTTAAATACGTTATTTATGAATCTGCTTTAATTTTTGAATCAGGATCTTATAAAAAAAATGATTACAATATTTTAGTAATTTCTGATGAAGATGAACGAATTAAAAGAGTAATTAGAAGAGACGAATTAAATAAAAATGATGTTGTGGTTAGAATTAACAACCAGTGGCAAGATGAAAAGAAAATCCCATTAGCTGATTATATAATTAATAATGACTCTATTTTAAAAATTAATCAAAGAGTATTAGACTTAGTAGATACTTTAAATAAACTTTTTAAATAAAGAATTTAATTTTCAACTATGAACAAAAAAATATTTTTCCCATTAATAATAATAATGAGTATTGCATTAGTTGGGATTATTTTTGTTCAAGCTTTTTGGATTAAAACTACTTTAGATAATAAGGAAGAACAGTTTTCTTTAAATATTAATCAAGCTTTAAAATCAGTCTCTGAACAAATTCAAAGTAGAGAACTAAGAGATTATTTAGCGGTATATCAAAAACTAATTGACAGCATAGGTTCACCTAAAGAATCTCAATTAACAGCTGTTTTTAAATATGTTGATAAAAATAAGAATACCAACCAAACATATATATATTCTCATGGAATACTTGAAGAAGATTATAATATATCTGCCAAATTATTTGAATCAAAATCTGATGACTCGGCATCAATTTTAGAATATAAGAGTGTTAAAACTACAACTATTATAGATGAAGCTTTTGATAGAGAAATGAGAAACATGAGTAGTATTGAAAGACTTCAACGTATTGAAAGACTATCTTTTATGGATAAAGCTAAATATGCATCAGTATTTATGGAACTTGCAGCATTAAAGCCAATCCACAGAAGACTTACTAATGTTGAATTGGAGCTTTTATTACAAAGAGAATTAATGGATAGAGATATAGATATTCCTTTTCAATATAGAGTCTTTAACGGAGATTTCGCGACTAAAGTTGGTTCAGATAATTATACAAACTTGAGTGGTTTAAAAAAATATAAATCTCCTTTATTTGTAAATGAAAAAGGAGAAAATGATTTTGAGTTAGTTATAGCTTTTCCTGAGAGAAAAGTTTTTTTAAGATCCTCTTTAACTACCTTAATATTGCTTTCCTTATTATTTACAATTACTATTGTTATAACTTTTACATCGACAATATACCAAGTTTTAAGACAGAAAAAAGTTTCTGAAATGAAGTCTGATTTCATAAACAATATGACCCATGAGTTTAAAACTCCTATAGCAACTATAAAACTAGCTTTAGATGCAATTAATAATAAGCAAGTTCAGCGGGATTCCTTAAAGAAAACCCAATACTTAAAAATGATAAGAGATGAGAATGAAAGAATGAATTTTCAAGTTGAAAACGTTTTAAGAATTTCTCAATTAGATAAAAAAGAAAATTTTATAAAAAAATCATTATGTGACTTACACGATGTTATAAATGAAGCTACTTTACATTTAAATCTCTTACTTAAAAATAGAAATGCAAATGTTGAAATTGATTTTTTAGCCCTAGTTAGCGAAATAGAAATTTCTAAAGATGACTTTGTTAATGTGTTTGCTAATATTCTAGAGAATGCAATTAAATATTCAAGTGGAGATCCTCAAATCAAAATTATTTCTGAAAATAAAAAGAATAATATTATAATTAAAATTATTGATAATGGTATGGGGATGAGTTCTAAAGTGAAAGATAAAATTTTTGATAAGTTTTACCGTGAGTCTAAAGGCAATGTTCATAACGTAAAGGGTCATGGTCTAGGACTGTCTTATGTGAAGAAAATTATAGATTTACATAATGGCACTATTTATGCAGACAGTGAACTAGGTAAGGGGAGTCAATTTATTATAACACTCCCTTTGACATCTAAAATGTAATTATAACTTTAAAATTATTAATACAATATGAAAAATAATAATAAAAATATTTTATTAGTTGAAGATGATGTTAATTTTGGTGCAATTTTAAATGATTTTTTACAACTACACTCTTATAATGTTACCCTAGCTAAAAATGGTATTGAGGGAATTGAGAAATTTAAAAAAAACGATTTTGGGTTATGTATTCTTGATGTAATGTTACCTTACAAGGATGGTTTTACTTTAGCTAAGGAAATCAGAGAAATCAGTAAGGATGTTCCTTTGTTTTTTCTTACAGCTAAATCATTAAAAGAAGATGTATTAAAAGGTTATAAAATTGGTGCGGATGATTACCTGACTAAACCTTTTGATTCGGACATATTACTTTTAAAAATTAAAACAATTTTTAAAAGAAAGCAATTATCAAAAAATAAAGATAATTCAATATTTGAATTTAAGTTTGCAAAATTTAAGTTTAATTCAAAACTTAGAACTCTTCAGTTTGATTCAGAACAAAACATCAAACTTTCACCTAAAGAAAGTGAATTATTAAAAATGCTCTTAAATCATTTAGATGATCTAATGCCAAGGGAGCTGGCATTGGTAAAAATTTGGAACGATGATAATTATTTTACATCAAGAAGTATGGATGTATATATAGCTAAAATAAGAAAATACTTAAGTAAGGATGAAAGAGTGGAGATTGAAAATATTCACGGGGAAGGTTTTAGAATGATAATAAAATCTTAATCTTTACATTTTTGTTCTTGGATGGAATTTCAACATTGAATCAATTAAGTGTTTTTTACTTACATGTAAATATCTTTCTGTCGTTGTTATATTTTCGTGTCCTAACATATTTTGTATAGTAATTAAATCAGCTCCGTTTTCAATTAAATGTGTAGCAAATGAGTGTCTAAGTGTATGTGGGCTAATGTTTTTTTTAATATTAGCAGATACTCCTAGTTTTTTTAGAATTAAAAATATCATAACTCTAGATATGTTACTTCCCCTTTCGTTTAAAAACAATGTGTCCTCAGATTTTTTTTTAATTTTCACAAAACATCTGATGTCGTTTATATAGTTATTAATACAAAATTGCGCTAGAGTGCTTATGGGAACAAATCTTTCTTTATTTCCTTTTCCTGTTACTTTTATTAAAGATTCACTAAAAAATAAATCAGAAATTTTTAAATTAATTAATTCAGACACTCTTAACCCGCAACTGTATAATAACTCTACTATAGCGACATTTCTTTTCCCTGTTTTGGATGTTAATTTTACACTTGAAATGATTTCATCTATTTCTTCAATTGTTAGAGTAGATGGTAAATTGGAGCCGATTTTAGGAGTTTCAATATTTGAAAAAGGATTATTTTCAATAATATTTTCTAAAATTAAATATTCATAAAATCGTTTCAATCCAGAAATAATCCTTGCCTGAGTTGTAGATTTTATTTTTTTTGAAATATGATAAACAAATTCTTTTCCTAAAGTCTCTGTTAGTTGGTCAGGATTTATTTTTATTTTATTTAGTTCTAAGAAATTAATTAACTTCTTAACGTCAAAAAGATAACTTTCAATAGTATTCAATGAAAGATTTCTTTCTATTTTTAAATAATTTCTAAAATCACTTATTGACTTTTCCCACTTCATATTTAATTATATAAGCTTGATTTATTAAATGTTATTTTTATACTTTTATTAAAAATACTTCAATGAAATTACAAATTATAAATGGTCCCAATTTAAATTTATTAGGTACTAGAGAAAAAAATATTTATGGAGATCAAAATTTTGATAGCTACGTTGTTGATTTAAAAGAAAAATATAAAGATTTAGAACTTAGTTTTTTTCAATCAAATATTGAAGGTGAAATTATTGATAAAATTCAGGAGACAGGTTTTGATTTCGATGGTATTATTATAAATGCAGCAGCATATACTCACACTTCAGTAGGTATAGGAGACGCTATTAGATCTATTACTTGCCCTGTGGTAGAAGTTCATATATCCAATACTTATTCAAGAGAAGAATTTAGACATAAATCTTTTTTAAGTCCACATGTTAGAGGAGTTATTCTTGGATTCGGATTTAAAAGTTATGATTTAGCTATAGAAAGTT
>CAJWFY010000003.1 GCA_913031655.1 uncultured Flavobacteriaceae bacterium | reverse complement strand
TCCCTAAAAACAAAGCAATTTCAATTATAAATGAAAAAGAAAAACACGACAGATCGTTTTATTCCGGTTATTTAGGTAAAATTGACTCCAAAAACTGCAACCTTTTTGTAAACCTTCGATGCTTACATATAAGTGACGACAAGGCTAAGCTGTTTGTTGGAGGAGGAATAACTCATGATAGTAATCCTGAAAAGGAATGGGAAGAAATAGTTCACAAGTCTCAAACCATGATAGATGTTCTTTTTAAGTAGCTCATTAATTCATTTACTACATTTGTATACTGAATGATGTATCCAACAATTCCTTCTGCTCAAACAATTTTGCTTTACTGCTCGAAGTTCAATATAACTGATATAGTTATTTCTCCTGGCTCCAGAAACGTTCCTTTAGCAATTGGATTTGCTTCTGACAAGAAATTTAATTGCTATAGTATTGTTGACGAAAGATCTGCAGGGTTTTTTGCTCTTGGCATTGCTCAGCAAACAAAAGTCCCTGTAATATTGTTATGTACATCTGGAACCGCTTTATTAAATTATGCTCCTGCAATAGCAGAAGCGTATTATAGCGAAATTCCTTTAATCATCCTTTCTACTGATAGACCAATATATAAAATCAATATAGGTGATGGACAAACAATTGATCAAAATAAAGTTTTTGGAAATAACATTTTATCTTCCAGCTCATTAATGCAGGATGTAACCCATCAAACTCAGGCTATTCTTAAAAGTAATATTCAAAAATTAATTAAAACACCGTTAGATAAAGCTTCATTAAAAAAACAACAGTCAAAAATTCAAGACTTTAATAACAATATGGTTTCTTCTAGTTTTTTTAAAGCTATTCAGTCAAAAAAACCTGTACATATTAATGTCCCTTTTGAAGAACCATTATACGATTTTGTTTCTAGTCCATCTGTCAAAATATCTAGTAAATCCTTAAATTTTGAAGTTTCTGATCAAAAAATAAATTTAGATGAGTTTAAGCCTTTTTTTAAAAAACAATCTAAAATATTAGTCTTAATAGGATGTTCAACACCCAATTATTTGTCGAAAAAAAATCTACAAATATTAGCTGACAAAACTGGAATTGTGGTGCTAAAAGAATCTACCTCTAATTTAAATCACGAATCTTTTTTTGGAAATATTGATCAAATAATTGCGCCTATTGAAACTCTAAAAAATAAAGAGGCCATTTTTTCAAATTTAAAACCGAAAATATTGATCACTCTTGGGGGAATGGTTATTTCAAAAAAAATCAAGCAATTTCTAAGAAATTATCCTCCTTCACATCATTTCCATATTGGACTTAATTCTCCTAATGATACTTATTATGTAGGAGTAAAGCACATAAAGGTAGATCCTAATTTGTTTTTCGAAAAAATACTTTTACAATCTAATGTGGATATAAATTATAAAAACTTATGGGTGGAATTTTCTAATAAAAGGCATTTATTGCATAAGACTTTTATTAAGAAGGCTCCCTTTTCAGACTTGATTGTATTTTCTGTTTTATCTTCTAAAATTCCAGTTAATTATCAGTTGCATGTTGCCAATAGCTCTCCCATAAGATATTTACAGCTTTTTAAAATGTCTCATTTTAACTCTGTATACTGCAACAGGGGAACTAGCGGAATTGATGGAAGCACCTCTACTGCTGTTGGAGCATCAATTGTTAACAATACTCCAACGTTATTAGTGACAGGAGATTTAAGCTTTTTCTATGATGTGAATGGTCTTTGGAATAATTATGTGAACTCGGATTTTAGAATTATAGTCATCAATAATCACGGTGGTGGAATCTTTAGAATATTACCTGGCTATAAAGAAAATAAGTTTTTTTCCTCTTTTATTGAAACTAAGCACAGTTTAAGCGCTGAGCAAATTGCAAAAATGCATGGGTTTAAATATCAAAATAAAAAAACTAAACTTGGTCTAAGAATAGCTTTATCAAGTTTTTTTAAAAAATCAAGTGCTCCTAAAATTTTAGAAATAACCACTTCCTCTAAACTCAGTTCTGATACTTTAAAAAACTATTTCAAGTTTTTGTCTAGATCTTAACGGTTGGTTTCTCTCAAGAAAGCATTATCTTTGATAAAAAATTTTTCATGACAACTAAGTGGGAACATATTAAAAAATACTCTGATATAAAATTTGAATTATACAAGGGAGTTGCTAAAATAACCATCAATAGACCAAAGGTTTACAATGCTTTTAGGCCAGAAACGAATATTCAAATGCTTGAAGCAATTGATCTTTGTCGTGAAAGAAACGATATTGATGTTGTCGTTTTTACTGGTCAGGGCGATAAAGCTTTTTGTAGCGGAGGGGATCAAAATGTAAAAGGATCTGGAGGCTACATAGGGGATGATGGAGTGCCAAGATTAAATGTTTTGGATTTACATAAAAAAATACGAGAAATTCCTAAGCCTGTTATTGCTATGGTTAACGGATATGCTATTGGGGGAGGGCATGTCTTGCATGTTGTTTGTGACTTAACCATTGCTAGTGAAAATGCGGTTTTTGGACAAACCGGACCTAAAGTTGGTAGCTTCGACGGGGGGTTTGGATCATCCTATTTAGCTCGACATGTAGGGCAAAAAAAAGCTAGAGAAATCTGGTTTTTATGTCAACAATACTCTGCAACAGAAGCTTTCGAAATGGGGATGGTAAATAAAGTTGTTCCCTTAAAAAAGTTAGAAGAAACCGTTTTAGAGTGGTGTTCTATTATGCAACAAAGAAGTCCTTTAGCTCTTAGAATGATCAAGCGTAGTCTTAACGCAGAACTTGACGGTCAACACGGGTTAATGCAGCTTGCTGGAGACGCTACTTTACTGTACTATTTGACGGAAGAGGCTCAAGAAGGTAAAAATGCTTTTCTAGAAAAACGACCTCCTAACTTTAAAAAGTTTCCTAAATTTCCTTAATCATTATTAAAAAATCGTTGTCAAAAAATAATATTTCAAAATTTAGTGCTTGGGTTTCTGCAGCTAGACTAAGAACGCTTCCTTTGTCAATATCAGGAATTTTTATTGGCTCTTTTGCATCTTACAGCACCTTCGATTTTAAGTTGTTGATTTTCATACTTGCTTTAGCTACAACTGTATCATATCAAATTCTTTCAAATTTTGCAAATGACTATGGCGATGGAGTAAAAGGGACAGATGAAAACAGAATTGGTCCGGAAAGAGCTCTTCAATCGGGAATTATTAGTGTTCAAGAGATGAAAAAAGGCATAATAATAACCTCTTTAATATGTCTTTTACTGACAACTTTATTAGTTTATCTATCGTTTAGCGATGATTTTTTCTCTTTTGTTATGTTTATTGGATTGGGAGTTTTAGCAATTATTGCAGCAATAAAATATACTGTTGGTAAAAACGCTTATGGATATAGCGGATATGGAGATCTTTTTGTGTTTGTTTTTTTTGGGCTTGTAAGTGTTTTGGGCTCAAATTTTTTATTTACATCTTCTTTAAATTTTTCACTTATTTATCCAGCCTGCACAATTGGCCTTTTAGGATCAGGTGTATTGAACTTAAACAATATGAGAGATTTAGAAAATGATAAATTAATGGGTAAAAAAACTCTGGCTGTTTATCTTGGGGCTCACTTTTCTAAACTATATCACTATCTTTTAATTTCTGTTTCAATGATTTTGATGATCGTATTTTTATTTAAATTAAATTCTAGTTTTTCTTTACTAACAGTACTTTTTACATCAATTATTTTGTGGTTAATTGTGCATCTTTTCCAGGTTTCTAAGATCACTAACTCTAAAAAGTTTGATGAGTTTTTAAGACCACTTGTCTTCGCTACTGTTTTTTACTCAATGGTTTTATCCTTACATTACTTGGAAATTATATAGTTCATGAAGGCTTATTATTTCAGACATTTATTGAAATTTAAAAATCCTAGTGGAACTTCAAGAGGTGTTTTAAACAACAAAGAAAGTTGGTTTATTATAATTGTCGACAAAGATGGATATGGTGTGGGAGAGTGTAGTTTGATCACTGGGCTTAGCCCGGATCCAATTGCTTCATATGAAGATAAATTAAAAGAAATTTGTAATAATATCTCCCTTGGAATAGACGTGTTAAAAACGAAGCTTGAACTGTATCCCTCAATTCTTTTTGGATTAGAAACCGCCTATTTATCTTTTGAAAGTTCCAACCCTTTTGTTTTAATGGCCTCTAGTTTCACAAAAGGAGAAAAGGCTATTCCTATAAACGGATTAATTTGGATGGGTGAAAAACCCTTTATGAAAAAACAAATTAAAGAAAAAATTGAAAGTGGGTTTGATTGTATTAAAATTAAAGTTGGAGCTTTAAATTTTGATTTAGAGTGTGAGCTTTTAAAGTCTCTTCGACTTGAGTATTCTTCATCTGATATTCAAATCAGATTAGATGCCAATGGTTCTTTTAGCCCTAACTCCGCGCTTGAAAAATTAAAGATTCTTTCTGAACATGATCTTCATTCTATAGAGCAGCCCATAAGGCCTAAAATGTGGAACGAAATGGCTTTTTTATGTGAAAAATCCCCGATAGCAATTGCATTAGATGAGGAGCTTATTGGTCTAACGTCAAAGGAAAAACAAACTACGATGCTTTCATTAATAAACCCATCATATATTATTTTAAAACCCAGCTTAACCGGAGGTCTTAAAGCATGCGATTCTTGGATAAAAATTGCAGATTCTAAAGGAATAAAATGGTGGTCTACTAGCGCACTTGAAAGCAATGTTGGTCTAAATGCTATCTCTCAATGGGTTTTTAATAAAGGATCTGAGATGAAACAAGGGCTTGGAACAGGGATGCTTTATTCCAACAATATAGATTCCCCTTGTTATATAGAAAAGGGGCTTTTAAAGTACAATCCAAAAAAGAATTGGGAAACAGCATTTTTTAGTAATTATATTTTAAAAAATTCATGACTAATAAAGCAATGATTGTTCATCCCGATTTTAAGTTACATGGAGTTTCATATAAAAAAAACGCTTTAGTTGAGCATTGTAAGAAGTCATTATTTAAAGACAATGAAGTCTTTGTTTTTATTTTAGATTGGTTAAGTGATGAATTAAATATTACAGTTCAGAGTTCTGGTTCAACAGGTCCTCCAAAGTTGTTTTTAGCTCAAAAAGAAGCAATGGTTCAGTCAGCAGTAAATACTGGAAAATTTTTTAAATTAAAACCAGAAGATAAGGCATTGCTCTGTTTGCCTATTAGCTTTATTGCTGGAAAAATGATGGTGGTTCGATCGTTAGTTTTAGGTTTAGATTTATTTATTCAAAAGCCAGATGACAACCCAATTAAAGACTCCTCCAAAAACTTTGGGTTTGTTGCCATTACCCCTCATCAGTTAGAGAAATCCATTCCCTATATTAATAAAGTAAACTGTTTAATTGTAGGGGGAAGTCCAATCAGGTCTTCGATTCAAAAAAAGCTCATTAACAACTCCTTAGGAGTTTTTGAAACTTACGGAATGTCTGAAACCTTATCTCATGTAGCTGTAAAGAGTTTAAGTAAAGGAGAAAAAGAGTTTACGGCAATTCCTGGTGTTTCTTTTAAGTCAAGACGGGGCTGTTTAGAAATTAACGCTCCTTATCTTTCCGCCCTTCCCATTTTAACAAAAGATAAAATAGAGCTGCTTTCTGACACAAAATTTGTTTGGATTGGCAGAAATGATTTTATAATTAATTCTGGAGGAATTAAGATTTTCCCTGAAGAAGTTGAAAAAATTTTAACCCTTTATTACTTAGAAAATTTTGCTATTTGCGGAGTGCCTGACGAAATTCTAGGAGAAAAAGTTGTTTTAGTCTTTGAAGGAAACATCCCTAATGATGCGGTTAATGCTTTTCAAAATTTAAAGATGTTTGAAAAGCCTAAAGACATATATTGTTTAAAAAAAATCGATAGAATTAATGGAAAATTAGATCGTTTAAAACTTAAAAAAAATCTTTTAAAATTAATTAATGAACGAAACTAAAGAAGAAGAATTTTGGAATACACTTACTCACTTTATAGGGTTTGTTCTTAGCTTAATTGGCCTACCCATTTTACTTTTTTACAATCAAAACCTTACAGACTTTAGCACTGAAAGTATTCTGTTTTTTGAATTTGGCATGATTTGTCTCTATGCTGCGTCAACATTATATCATTATGCAACTGATATAAAACTAAAAAGCAAGCTTAGGATATTTGATCATGTAAGTATTTTCTATTTAATTGCGGGTTCATATGCTCCAATTTGTTTAATAACCTTGTATAGCGGAAACGGAGTTAAAGTCTTTATTGCTGTTTTGGCAATTGCCTTAACTGGAACGGTATTTAAGATTTTTTTTACTGGAAAATTTGATAAACTTTCCTTAGCGCTTTACCTGGCAATGGGTTGGTTAGTTGTCCTGGATTTTAATAGTGTTTTTAATTCTCTTGAACTTAACGGTTTATTGTTGTTAATTTTAAGCGGTCTGCTTTATTCTTTTGGCACAATTTTTTATAGTCTTGAAAAGATGAAATATTCACATGCTATTTGGCATTTATTTGTTCTTGGAGGAAGTATCTCTCATTATTTTTTGGTTTTATTTTATATTATTTAACTTGAAGTGTATTTTACAAACTCTGTTTAGATGATTAAAAAAAATTCTCGTAGATCTTTTATTAAAAAAGCCTCTTTGTTAGCTTCTATTCCATTATATATACCCTCTCTTTATGGCGCCTCTAAGACAGTTTTAAATGACCCTATCGGACATGGTGATTTTAAGTTTGAAGTCAATAAAGATTGGGGAGTTCAAAACTCAAATACTTATCCTGTAAATCACTGTCATGAAATGGTTATGGATTCCAAAAATAGAATCATTTTAACTACAACACATCCTAAAAATAATATTTTAATATACGATCGTTCTGGTAAGGTTTTAGACTCTTGGGGGTTAAATTATCCTGGTGCACATGGCCTATCTATTGTTGATCAAGGAGGAGAGGAGTTTTTATTTGTTACAGACCCAGATTCTAATAAGTTTTGCAAAACAACTCTTAAAGGCGAAAAACTTATAGAATTATCCTACCCCAAAGAAATTAAAGCTTATTCTAATGCCTCTCAGTTTAAACCTACAGAAATTGCAGTTGCAGAAAATGGTGATTTTTATGTAGCTGACGGATATGGGTTAGATTATGTCATTCAATACGATAGTAAAGGGAATTATATTCGTCATTTTGGAGGTCATGGCAATGGGGATGATTTGTTTGATTGTTGTCACGGAATAACAATAGATAATAGAGACAGCTCTAATCCTACTCTATTAATATCTTCAAGAAGCAAAAATGAATTTAAACGATTTTCTCTTGACGGAAAATGGATAGAAACTATTAAGCTTCCCGGTTGCTATGTTTGCAGGCCAGTAATTAAAGGAGACTTCCTTTTGTTTGCAGTTATAGTCACTAAAGATTGGGGGGCGTATGATGGAATGCTTGCTGTTTTAGATAAAAACAATAAAGTTGTTTCATTTCCAGGTGGTAGTATTCCTTCTTATAATGAAAAAACACTTATTAAGCCTGAATACGATCAAGTCAGTTTTAGAAATCCTCACGATGTTTGTGTTGACAATGACTGGAATCTTTATGTTCCTCAGTGGAATTCTGGAAAAACATACCCAATTAAACTAACTAGAGTATAAATATTATGTATAATTTTTTTTTATTATTATTTTCAATCACCATGATCTCTCAACAATATGAAACCCAACAATACGAAGTTCTATCCACATTAGACAATGTTGAAATACGGTATTATCCGCCTTCAATGAAAGCAAAAGTGACTTCTAACAGTAACTTTTCAAAGCTCTTTAAATATATAGGTGGAAATAATTCAGATAATATAAAAATTGCCATGACCACACCTGTCTATATGACTAACAAAGGATCTTTAAACACTATGGAATTTGTTCTGCCTTCTAAATATCTAGAGAAAAACATTGTTTCACCTAAAGATAATAGTATAAAGGTTTATAAATCAAAAGAAGGTGTGTTTGCATCAATTACTTATAGTGGCTACTCTAATCAAAAAAAAGTTTTGGCAAACTATCGTTTACTAGTTAATAAATTAAACGAAAAAAATGTAGAAATAATTAGTAATGAGCCTGTCGTATTATCTTACAATAGCCCTTACAAGGTTTTTAATAGGCGAAATGAAGTTTTATTAGAGGTTGTTTACAAGGCTAATTAGAGTCTGGTTTTGAAAAGGGTATATCCGAACACATCATTTCTAATATCAACTTTTTTAAGCCCTTTTCAAATTCGACAATATGAGAAGTATTGATAAAGCTTGTTCTCTCTGTTTTGTTATTTACTGTCAACTTCATCAAGCCACTATTTAAATCTCTAAAAGAAATAATTCCTGCCTCTATTCCTTTTGAGCTAGGGCTGCTCTTTAAATACATACTTGCATAACACATTAATTGCATTGCTTTGGTTTGAGATGAACTGTCACAAAGACTAGACGGATACTTTATTTTTAAATCCCCCGACTTCATTAGCCCTGATTTGTAATCAATAATCCTTATGGTTTCGTTTCTCATATCTACCCTGTCTATAATGCCTTTCAGCTTAACTGAATAATTTAAATCAATGATGTCGATAGGCTGACTGATTCTTTGCTCTAGAGCTATGAGCTTAATAGTGTTCCCTTTTTTTACATCTTCTAGCTCCATTGTGATGAATTTTTTTATTGCATTTTTAATCACTTCAAACGCAATAAGATTTTTCCCAGTATTAAAATCTGCCGCGTAATTGTTTACAAAACTTGCCTTAACAGCAACCTCAATTTTATTTAACACATCACCTAACAATCTAACGGTAAATTTTTTATCTATTAGGGGCTTATAAAGCTCTTCGATAGATTCATGAAAAATAAGTCCAACAATTCTTGAACTAACTGATTCTTCTTCTTCATTTTTGGAGTTTATTTTGTGAATTTTTGAATAGTAAAAATCCTCCGGATCTTTTAAATACGCTTCTAATGAAGATGGAGAAAACCCGCTAATAGCGAGTTGTTTTAGTAATTCTAAACAGCGTGGTGATTTTAAAATTTCTCTTTCAGTATTATTGCTTGACAAGTTTGGCGTAGTTCTTTTGTAAATCAACTGATGATTTTCAAGCCCTTCTATTTCTAGTTGATGGATCAGTCTACTTTTTTCTCCTCCTTTAATTCCTTCATTAATGCTGTTATATATCAAGTATATATTTTTTGCTCTTTGAAGAAGTCTATAAAAATGATATGTATTCGTTTTATCTCTTTCGTTAAAGGTTAATAGATTATTTTTTTTTCTCAAATCGAAAGGGATTAGAGAATCAAAGCTTTTCCCTTTGGGAAGAAAACCTTCATTAACCGAGCTTATAATAACTGTTTCAAAATCTAACGCCCTGGTTTCTAGAAGTCCCATGATTTGAGTCATGGCCTCATTATCAGATTTATAAGGGATGTGTATCTCGTCTAAAAATGTAAATAAAACATCTTTTAAAGCCTTAATGCTATTAATATTTTCGCTTTCTTTTACTAACGACTTTGATTCTATTAGAATCTCCAAAATTAATTTTGATTCTGTCAGATCTGTTTCGTTAAAGCTTTTATTAAGGGATAACTCTTCTACAAAGCGTATGAGTTTGTTTAAAGCTTCGTCTGGTGATTTCCATTTTTTTAAAATTAGTGATAAAAGAGTGTTTTTGTTTTTTAAATTTTGGGAAACGGATCTAATGATTCTTGAAGAAATTATGGACTCTGTTTGTTTTGTTGTTTTAATTTTTGAGTTACTAACCTGTATTTCTAAAGCCAACTTTAAAAGTTTTTTTAACTCTAGCATACTAGAGGGGATTTTTGAGCCAATGCTAATGTGTTCTATATTATTAGGTAAGTGATTCAAAACGGGCTCAATTATGGTTTCATCTCCCAAAATCACCGCTACTTTTTTTGATTTGCCTTTGTTTAGAACAAAAAGTATTTCGCCTATTTCCTTTGCCTGTCCAATAGACTTTGTCGCTTCTACGATCCTAATTGTCTTAGGCCCTTTAAACTCTTGTGAAATCCAGTTAAATGAATTTTTTATATAATGATCCCAGCTGTTTTTGTATTTTTTAATAAAATGAGCTGCTCCATGATTTTTATTATTAATAAAAGACTGGTCAATATCCCAATAAATTTCACCTTGATTAAAACTCAACAGCTCCTTAATTATTAATTCTTCCGATTTGCTAAGCGCGTTTAGTCCGATAAAAACATGCTTAATATCTTTGTTAGCGTCTTTGTAGTGTTCTAGGTTTTTTTGGGCTTCACTATAGCAAATTCCTTTTGTTCCTTCTTGATTATCTAAAAGTTTTTTTTTAAAACTCTGGTAAAGCTTTGGAAGCTGTTCCCAAAAAAGAGTAGCTTCAACATCCTTCCTATTGTTTTCTCCCCAATTTTTTATTTTATTAATTTCTGCTAACTCTTTTAGCACTACTTGAACCTCTAACAGGTTTTGCTCAACTTCAATTGTATCATTAATAAATGTCCCACCCCAACTAATGAAGGCTTCTAGGTTATTATCTTTATTTGTAGAAGAGTATATTGAAAACAATTTAAAGAGTGCTCTAGATTTTTTTAATTCTTTTAATCCTGAGATTTTAATTATAAATGAATCTATGCTCTCAATTGTAGGTGCAAAAAAAGGACGTTTGGTCGTTTGAAGAAGAAGTGTTTTAAAAACCTGTGAAGAGCGCTTATTAGGGAACACAAAGCAAGCTTTTTCTATATCGATATCTTTTCTTTGTACGTCTTCTAAAACTTTTTCTAAAAAAGATTTCATAGGCCTAAAATAAAAAAGCGTCTAATTAAAAAAATTAGACGCTTTTAATATAATTTTTTATTTTTAATTAGTCTACTACCTTGAACTCAACCCTTCTATTAGTGATTCTTCCTTTTCTAGTGTCGTTAGAAACACTAGGCTTGTCTTCACCAAAACCTGAAGTTGACATTCTGTCAGCGCTAATTCCTATACCTATTAAGTAATCCTTAACTGTGTTTGCTCTGTCTTCAGATAGCTTCTGGTTAAAGGTTTTAGGTCCAGAATTATCTGTATGACCTTCAATAATAAAGCTAGTTTGAGAATACTTAGTCATTATCGTCGACACTACATCTAAAAGACTTGTAACTTTTACTCCAAGTTTAGCTTGATTTAATTCAAATGGGATCATCGCTCCAACTGCATTAAGTTGTTCCATAATTTCTTCAGAAGGTTGAGGACAACCTGCATTATTTACTAAACCAGCAACATTCGGGCACTTATCATCCTTGTCTAAAACAGTATCTCCGTCGCTGTCTGGCCATGGGCAACCGTTATTTTCAGTTGGACCTGCAACATCAGCACATCCGTCAACGTTGTCAGACACTCCATCTCCATCAGAATCAGGACATCCACCCATTTCTATTGAACCAGGCTCGTTAACGCAGGCATCTTTTGCGTCAGGAGTTCCATCACCATCAGTGTCAGGGCAACCGTCAAATTCTAATAAACCTGCAACATCAGGACAAGAGTCTTTGCTGTTTTCTATTCCATCACCATCATTATCTGGGCAACCGTTAAAAGCCGGTAAACCAGGTTGATTAGGACAATCGTCATATTGATCATAAATACCATCTCTATCAGAGTCTTTCCCACCAAAATTAATTGCCACTCCTACGTTATGCTGAAAGTGAGCGTTTAAGTTTTGCATGTCATTAAAAGCATGTTTGTATGATGTATTTAATTTTATCGAAACTTTCTCATTAACCGGAAACTTAATTCCCATTCCCGCATTCATTGTAGTTGATTTTTGATTGCCAAACCAAGTGTAACCAGTTCCAGCTTCAAGAAA
Source organism: uncultured Flavobacteriaceae bacterium (assembly GCA_913031655.1). Taxonomy (GTDB): domain Bacteria; phylum Bacteroidota; class Bacteroidia; order Flavobacteriales; family Flavobacteriaceae; genus MAG-121220-bin8. The sequence continues at coordinate 17,446 of CAJWFY010000003.1, read as the reverse complement.
AGGATTTGCATTGCAAATTGAGAAAAATTCTGGTAAACTATATTCTACTACTAAATCTAGACTAGCAATTCTTTTTGCAGTCATTCTAGCTCTTTCGTCCCCCATTCTAGAAACAGAATTTAGAGAACCTCTTAACCCATAAGTAAAGTCTTCTGTTCCATACCTTGACAAGGCAATAGTGTTGAAAGCCGTTTGAGTATTCCAGTTCTCCTGAATATTAAAATATTCACTAAACCAGTGTCCCGTAGCGTTGTTTCCGCTATCAGTTCCAACTGGGTGAAAATCTACGGCATTAGTTCCAAATGTTAACTGCCATTGATTGTTTTTATCTTGAGCTACAGTAGAGTTAACATAAAATAGCACAGCAAAAACTAATATTATTTTTCCTAATTTTTTCATTGTAAAAGTTGTTTTAAAAAATTCTATAGATGCAAACTTAATGAATTTATAGAATATAAGATATTTATTCCTTAGCTTTTTACACTATTTAGCCTCTATAACCTCTATTTTGGGTTTAAAATACACTATCAAAGTCTTTTCAACTACATAACCCATTTTTGTTAAAACAGCTGAATACCCAAGAGCCTGCTTAATATCTTTCGTTCTTTTCTCTCCTGTTTTATAGTCTACGATTATGCAATTTTTTGAATTTTTTATTATTATTCTGTCTGGCCTAATTGTTGTATTTTGACTAACAAAAATTTCTTTTTCACAAATTACATTGTTTTTTGTGTCAAATAAATTTTTTAACTCTGGATGGACTAGCGCCTGTTCAACAAGGTTAATAACTTCCTCTTTATTTATTCCTTTGATTTTTTTGGATTCTCTAAAATCTACAATTTCTTTTTTTAATTGATACGAATATTGAATTTTAGACATGATTTCATGAAAAATTTTTCCAAATAAAATATCTTCATCTTCAAACTCTATTTTTTCCCTTACATTGTAAACTTGTCTCTCATATTTAATACTACCTTCTTCTATAAGAGGAGTTATTTTGTCTTGTTTTTTGTGTGCTTTTCCCCAAGAATAAACCAGTTTATCTTCTTCCCACAATCCTTCACTCTCCAAAAAAGATCTAAACATCTCATTATGTGAGTTCATAGACTTATTTTTGGGGTATTTTGAAATTATATACAGCTCCTCAACTGCTCTAGTTAAGGCGACGTATAAAATGTTTGTGTTGTCTAATTCTTGCTGGTCTCTTAACTCATTGAATATTTTTTTTCCATTCTCGCCGTAACTTTGAATTGCTTTTGTAAAAGGAATTAAAAGTTCAATACTATTTTTCTTATCATTAACAGGCAGCCATGTCTTTTTAGAAAACGATCTAAATGTAGCAGAATCTGCAAAAGGATAAATAATAATTGGGAATTCTAATCCTTTGGCTTTATGTACTGTCAGTATGGTTACAGCTTCTTGACCCCCCCCCATCACAACACTCCTTTTTTCTTTATTTTTTTCCCAATAGTCCAAGAACTCTATTTCGTCTATTCCGTTTTTAAGAACGAACTCAAAAAGTTCTTCTTTTAAAAAATGAATGAATCCGTCGTTGTTTTTGTCTAGGTTCAGCCTTAAAACTACTATTTCTATTGCTTTTATAAAAGGTGTTTTTATAAAGTCTTGAAACGGCATGATTCCTAGTTTTTCAAAGATTTCGTCAGTAGAGCCTTTTATCAATTGTTCAAAATACAGGCACTCGTCCTTTGGCTTTTCTTTTTGTATTAAAAAATTGATAATTGTTTTTCTAGAAAACTGGTTTGATGGATCTACCCTAAACCTAATGAGCTCAATTAAGAACTTAACTTTCTTTGAGCTGTTTAAAAGCAGCGTTTCTGATGAAATAATTGGTATTTTTTTTGAAATTAAATAGCTCGCTATTGCTGCTGCTTGCTTTTTTGTTCTAACTAAAATTCCAAAATCTAAATAAGAGTATCCATTATTTAAGCAGGCTTTTATTTTTTGAAAAGTTTTTTCTAAATACTCTTCTTCGTTTTTGTTATTTAAAAATTCTAAAGAAACATGCCCCTCTTTAGTTTTGCTAATTTCTTGTTTTGTGCCTAATTGATAAATCTGCTTGTTTACAGGGTTTTCCATTATTTGTGAAAGATGTTGAAAAAAACTGTTATTAAATCCTATAATTTCTTTATTGCTTCTGTAGTTTTTTGGAAGCATATTATTTGATTTTTCAACACTAAATGGATTCGCTTTAAGAATAAGAGAAATAAATATGTCTGGGTTTGCGGCTCTCCACCTATATACTGACTGTTTAGGGTCCCCAACTAAAAGTAGCGACCCTTTTTTGCCAGATACATCTTCTGATTCTAAAGCGTGTGATATAAGTGGGATTAAATTGTTCCACTGTAACAATGACGTGTCCTGAAACTCATCTATCATGTAATCTTTGAACTTTGTGCCCATCTTTTCATAAATGTATGGTGCCGGCTGGTCTTTTATTTCTTCACTTATTCTTTGGTTAAATTCTGACAATAAAAGCTCACCTTTCTCTTTTTGTATTTCTTTTGAATTCTTTTTAATTAAACTCAAAACAGCAGCAGGAATAACTGTGAGGCTAAATGCTTTTAAAACCATTTTCTCTAGTAACAGGTCTTTTGTTTTAGAAAATAATCCCTTTAGAGATGTAAGGATTTCTTCTCCTTTTAGCGGGTAATCATTAAGGCTTTTTTTAGTTATTAATGTTCTTTTTTCAAAAAGATTAGAGATGCTGTTTATGTCAACTTGTGAATACCTGTCACTTTTTAATTTTGTTAAAAAGTTTGGAAATGAATTTCTTGCAAAAACCAGCTCAACCTGAGCCAAATTCACCGATATTTCCATTTGCCTGATTAGCTCAGTTTTAGTTTTATCAATCTTAGAAATTCTTTCGTTAATTTCTTTTTTTTCACTTAAAAAATCATCTAAAGTCTTCCCTTCTAAAACTCTTACGTTATTATAGTGACTTTCATTTGTTAGCGTTTTTGCCAACTCTCTTAGATCAAAGCTTATATCCCAAGACTTCCCTTCGTTAATTTTTTTGTTTGCAAAATCAATTAAAGCTTTTGATATTTTTTTGTCTTTAACTGTTTGAGCCAACAACCTGTCTACAGACTCATTAATAAACTCTTCTGAATCAATTATGACATTAAAATTCGACACTAAGTTCAGTTCTTTTGAAAAGGCTCTAATTATGCTGTGGTTAAAGCTGTCTAATGTAGAGATCTGAAAAAAGGAAAAGTTATGAAGCAAAATATTCAATCGCTTTTTTGAAATCTCACAAACTTTTTTAGGAGATAGTTCTGTTTCTTCTATTACTTTTTTAAATAAGTCTGAAGGGTTTATTAAGTTTTTTAAATCTGAAAACTCTTTAAGGCCTGCTAAAATCCTGTTTTTCATTTCTTCAGCAGCTTTGTTGGTAAAAGTAAGAGCTAAAATATTTTTAAAAGAATCCTCCTCTTTTGCTTTAATTATGCTGGTCAACACCCTGCTTGTAAGGGTAAATGTCTTTCCAGATCCAGCAGAAGCGTTATAAATGTCGAAGTTGGTTGCCAAAAAAAAATTTTATATGTATATAAAAGTACGTGATTATTGCTTAATTTTATAAACGAAATAACTTGAATTAAATATATATCATATGTCTTTTAAACTGCCTGCTTTAAATTACTCTTACGATTCGCTTGAGCCTCATGTTGATGCTAAAACAATGGAAATTCATCACGGAAAACATCATGCGGGTTATACCAACAACTTAAATAATGCTATTAAAGACTCTGAGCTTGAGGGTAAGTCAATAAAAGAAATTCTTTCAAGTCTCGACCTTAACAACTCTGCGGTAAGAAATAACGGAGGAGGTTTTTATAACCATAGCTTGTTTTGGAGCGTTATGAGTCCTGATGGTGGAGGTTTACCTAATGGAGACCTTGCAAAAGCAATTGACACTTCTTTTGGTAGTTTCGAAGAATTTAAATCTGCTTTTTCCAAAGCGGCAGCCACTAGATTTGGCTCTGGATGGGCTTGGCTTTGTGTTCAGCCAAATGGAAAGTTAGGTGTTTGTTCAACGGCTAACCAAGACAATCCTTTAATGGCAGGTATTGGTTGTGAAGGAACGCCCGTGCTAGGTCTTGATGTCTGGGAACATGCATACTATTTAAACTATCAAAACAGAAGACCTGATTATATAGCTGGCTTTTTTAATGTTATTGACTGGAATGTAGTTTCTGAAAACTTTGCTAAGGCGAGCTAAACTTTTTTAGTAAGCCCTTTGGCTTGATCCTTCATAGTAATTTACAAAGGCCTGGTTAACGACTTTGTTTCCACCTGGCGTAGGATAGTCTCCTGTAAAATACCAGTCTCCTAAGTTTTTTGGGCAAGCAATATGAAGGTTTTCTACGGTTTGAAAAATAACATTCACTTCTGATTTAATTCCTTCTTCTTTTAAAATTTCTGAAATTTTTTGTGAAATTTGATCATCAGAATAATTAGAATAAATACTCCTTACTTTATTTTTCATTTTTCCTATTGGCAGCTTCAATTCATTCACGCAATCATTATATGTGTTTAATAAAATCTCTTCTTTTTCTTCTTTAATTAACTCAACTGCCGCTCTAAAAGCAATGAAGTCTTCCATTTTTGCCATATCTATTCCATAGCAATCTGGGTAACGAATTTGAGGAGCACTAGAAACTACAGTAATTTTTTTTGGATTTAGTCTGTCTAGGATTTTTAAAATACTTTTCTGAAGGGTGGTTCCGCGGACAATACTGTCATCAATAATAACTAAGTTATCTGTAGGCTTTATCGATCCGTAAGTTATATCATAAACGTGAGCTACAAGCTCGTCTCTATTTGCGTCATCAGCAATAAAAGTCCTTAATTTAGCGTCCTTTATTGCTACTTTTTCTATCCTAGGTTTATTAGAAAAAAGTTTTTCTAGCTTTTCTCTTGTAATCTCTCCCTTTTCTTTTAATACGTCTGAAATTGCCTGACTGTTCATGTGTTGTTGAACCTCTTGAACCAAGCCATAAAAAGAAGTTTCTGCTGTATTTGGAATATAGGAGAAGACAGTGTTTAAAAGGTCTCCTTTTAAGCTGTCTAATATTTTTGGAAACAAAAGTTCTCCTAGTTTTTTTCTTTCTGAATAAATCTCTTGATCACTTCCTCTTGAAAAATAAATTCTTTCAAACGAGCAGGCTTTTCTTTCTCTTTGTTTTAAAACAGGTGAAGTAAAGCATTCTCCTGATTTTTTAACAATAATACTGCTTCCCGCTTCCAATTCTTTAATTTCTTCATATGGCGCATTGAAAACCGTTTGTATTACTGGTCTTTCTGAAGCAACGACAACCACTTCATCGTTTTTAAAATAGTATGCAGGCCTTATTGCGGAAGGATCTCTTAAAACAAATGCATCGCCATGACCAAGAAGTCCAGCCATAGCATAGCCTCCGTCCCAGTCTTTTGAAGCTTTTTTCAAAATCTTAGCAATATTTAACCTTTCTTCTATGAGTGGAGAAGCCTCTCTTTTGCTATATCCATCACGCTTTAAGTCTTTGTAGATTTTAAAAACAGCATCATCTAAAAAGTGTCCTATTTTTTCCATTACAGTGACAGAATCAACTCTACTTTTTGGATGCTGACCAAGCTTAACTAAGTTATCAAAAAGCTCTTGATTATTGGTCATATTAAAATTCCCTGCTACTATCAAGTTTCTGTGCATCCAATTGTTTTGTCTTAAAAAAGGATGTACACTTTCAATATTGTTTTTGCCAAAAGTTCCGTATCTAACATGTCCCAAAAGCAGTTCCCCTAAAAAAGGAATGTTTTCATTTTGATCGTTTAAAGAAGCTTCTTGAATACTTTGGTTTATCGATGTAAAAACCTCTTGAATTGGCTGTTTTCCAGAAGATCTTTCTCTGTAGATGTATTTTTCGCCTGGTTTTGCGTTTAATTTTACACTTGCAACACCAGCACCGTCCTGACCTCTGTTGTGCTGTTTCTCCATCATCAAATACATCTTATTAACACCATAGTTTTTGGTGCCATATTTTTTTTGATAAAACTCTAGAGGTTTAAGCAGTCTGATAAGGGCTATTCCACACTCGTGCTTAATTTGGTCGCTCATAAATATAATTGGCGTTGTGAGTAAAAATAAGTAATTATTTAAAGCTCCAACATTAAAAATTCATCTTTTTTAAATAGAGTAGGTTGTGTACTTTTTAAAAGCCTTTAGCCTTTCTAAAATCTGAGTTTTTTTTAAACTCTCCATTGATGCTGTTCCAAACTTTTCTACACAAAAAGAAGCCATTACAGTCCCATAAACTATTGCGCTTTTTAATGTTTCAAAGTTTATTTCATTTGATTCTGAAAGATGCCCGGCAAAACCTCCTGCAAAAGTATCTCCCGCTCCAGTTGGATCGATCACCTCTTTCACTGGAAATGCGGTGGAGGTAAAAAATTGAGACTCTCCAAACAGCATCGCTCCGTGTTCCCCCTTTTTAATAACCACATACTTTGGTCCCATTTTTAAAATGTCTTCAGCTGCATTAAAAAGAGATTCTTGTTCAGAAAGTTGTTTTGCCTCTTCATCATTAATCACAAGAACATCTACTCTTGAGATCACTTGCATCAGTTCCGTTAAAGAATTATCCATCCAAAAGTTCATTGTATCTAAAATTATACACTTTGGCTTGTTTTCCATTTGGTCCAGAACAGAGGTTTGGACTAAAGGATGAAGGTTTCCTAAAACAACTATTTCTGAGGTTTTAAACTCCTCAGGTACAATAGGATTAAATTCTGCCAATACATTAAGCTGAGTACTAAGCGTATCTCTTTTATTCCAATCATTGTGGTATTTTCCTTTCCAATAAAATGTTTTTCCTTTAGATACTATTTCGATTGGACTAATGTCAACTCCTTTGCTTTCTAATAATTTCAAATATTTTTCTTCAAAATCTCCTCCAACCACAGAAACAATTGCAGATTTTGAATTAAAATGAGATGTTGCAAGAGCAATATACGTTCCTGCTCCTCCTAAAATTTTTCCAGAACTTCCTTTTGATGTTTCAATTTCGTCGTACGCTACCGTACCTACAATTAATGTTTTTTTCATAATAATTTTATTTCGTCTTGATTTTCATATTCCCTGTCTATAAAAAGGTTTTTGTTTTTAGAAGCTTCGTAAGCTAAATGATCGCACCTTTCGTTTTGAGGGTGGTTGTTGTGACCTTTAACCCATTTAAACTTGATGGTATGTTTTCTGAATATTTTTAAAAATTTAAGCCACAAATCTATGTTTTTTTTCTTTTTAAAATTGTTTTTTTCCCAGCTAAAAACCCATTTTTTTTCAACAGAATCTACTACATATTTTGAGTCTGTAAAAACAACTACTGATGCATTCTCTATTTTGAGTTTTTTTAGAGCCTCTATTACTGCTAAAAGCTCCATGCGGTTGTTTGTGGTTTTTCTAAACCCCTGTGAATACTCTTTAACATAACTAGATCCTGTTTGCTCCATGACAATTCCATACCCTCCTGGTCCAGGGTTGCCTCTTGAAGATCCGTCTGTAAATATGTGTATTTCTTTATTTGCCAATGTTTAAAGTCTTTTCGATTATTTTGGAAAAATATTCGTGTTCTAATTTTAAAACTCTTTTTGAAAGAGTTTCCGAAGTGTCTGTTTTTTTAATTAATATTTCTTTTTGAAAAATATTTGCTCCCTCATCATACTTTTCGTTTACATAATGAATGCTTATCCCTGTTTTCTTTTCTTTTTCTCTAATCACAGCGTTATGAATATTTATTCCATACATCCCTTTTCCACCAAACTTAGGAAGAAGTGCGGGGTGGATGTTTATTATTTTATTAGAAAAATTCTTTGTTATTTTTTTTGGAACCTTCAAAAGAAATCCAGCTAAAACAATCAAATCTGGATCAACATTAATAAGCTTTTCTAACATTACATCACTGTCTAACAGTTCTTTTTTGGTAAAAAGAGTGGAGTCTATTTCAAATGCCTTTACTTTTTCTAAAACCAATGCTTTCGGGTTATTACAATACAATTGGACAACTTTTATAGTCGCATGGTTTTGGAAATATTGACAGATTTTTTGAACATTAGATCCAGATCCTGAAGCAAACAAAACTACTTTTTTGTGGTTTTTATGACTCACTAAACATTTATTAAACAACAAAATAACACAATTCTAAACCTTAAATCAATTTTATATGCTGATCTTTTTGTTTAATTTTTTGAAAAAAAGTGAGATATAATGTAAAGTTTTTTATTTTTGTCGGAACTTTAAAACTAAAGAATTATGTCTGATATTTCATCTCGCGTCAATGCAATCATTGTTGACAAATTAGGAGTCGACGAAAATGAAGTGGTTCCTGCTGCAAGTTTCACTAACGATTTAGGTGCCGATTCACTTGACACAGTAGAATTAATAATGGAGTTTGAAAGAGAGTTTGATATTCAAATCCCAGATGATCAAGCTGAAAAAATCGCAACCGTAGGACAAGCGGTTAAATACATTGAGGATACAAAATAACTAATTATGAAATTGCGGCGTGTTGTTGTTACTGGCTTGGGTGCACTAACACCTATCGGTAATACAGTTTCTGAGTTCTGGCAAGGACTTGTTTCTGGCCAAAGCGGAGCTGATGACATAACTTATTTTGACACCTCAAACTTCAAAACACAATTTGCGTGTGAGCTAAAAGGTTTTGATCCCGAAGAGTTTATGGATCGAAAGCTATCTAGAAAAATGGATAGGTTCGCTCAATACGCTATTGTCGCTTCTGATGAGGCAATCAAAGATTCGCAAATTAACCTTGAAACAATTGATAAAGATCGTGTTGGGGTGATTTGGGGCGCTGGGATAGGGGGTCTAGAAACTTTACAAAATGAGGTTCTTAATTTTGCTGCAGGAAACGGAATACCCAGGTTTAATCCCTTTATGATTCCTAAGATGATTCCGGACATTGCTCCTGGAATTATTTCAATTAGACACGGATTCAGAGGCCCTAATTTTGCTACTGTTTCTGCTTGCGCATCCTCTGCAAATGCACTTATTGACAGTCTAAACTATATTCGTTTAGGACATGCTGACGTTATTGTCTCTGGAGGTTCAGAAGCTGGTGTTACTATTGCAGGTATAGGTGGTTTTAACGCCCTACATGCTCTTTCCACTAGAAATGATGATCCAAAGACTGCTTCTCGTCCTTTTGATAAAGATAGAGAGGGTTTTGTTTTAGGCGAAGGGTCTGGTTGCTTGATTTTAGAAGATCTCGAGCACGCTGTTAAAAGAGGAGCTAAAATTTATGCTGAACTAATTGGAGGAGGTCTTTCTGCTGATGCATACCACATGACTGCACCACATCCTGAGGGAATTGGAGCTATAAAAGTGATGCAAAACTGCTTGAGAGATTCGGGGCTTAATTTTAGTGATGTTGATACGGTTAATATGCACGGAACCTCAACCCCTCTTGGAGATGTTGCCGAGTCAAAAGCTCTACATAAAGTTTTTGACAACCATCTTTATTCGATGAATATAAACTCTACTAAATCCATGACGGGTCATTTATTAGGCGCTGCCGGAGCTGTTGAGGCCATCTCTTCAGTTCTATCAATTCAAAACGGAATTATTCCTCCAACAATAAACCATAAAACTAAAGATGAAGCTATTGATGATAAAATCAATTTCACCTTTAATAAGGCCCAAGAAAGAAAAGTTAACGTAGCAATGAGCAATACTTTTGGCTTTGGAGGCCACAATGCTTGTGTTCTTTTTAGAAGATTTGAGGGTTAATTCTTGATTAATATTCTTTCTTAGTATTTACTAATTGTATATTTGATTGTGTCTAATCATGTATTGTCATATAGCGAACTTGAGGATTTTAGCGAGATTTATGCTGTTTATAGCTCTATTGAAGCTTTTGAGTTGGCCTTTTCTTTAAACAAAAACTTAAAACTTTCTTTTAAAAGAGCTAAATCCGACTTAAGTTTTACAAAATCTGATGCACGTTTTAAGGTTTATAAACACGAGGATAGCGAGGGGGCCTTTAGTATGTGGCTATACTCTAATTTATACAAACAAGAGAGCTTTAACTCCGCCTCAAATTTGCTTTTTAAAACCGAAACAAGAGAAGAGTTTTTGCTGCCCGAGGCTTCTAAAGCAAACTTTCTTTTAAAATACTCTGGAGAAATGGGGCTGCTTAAAAATTACGAACAAAGGTTTAAGCTTGTTAAAGAAGTGGTTTCTTTTCAAAAAATTCCTTCTAAAAAATTAAAATCTAAAAATAATTTAATTGTTGATTAATGAAATTTAATAAAACTAAAATTGTTGCAACATTAGGGCCCGCTTCTTCAGCGAGACCCATGTTAAAAAAACTAATGAAAGCTGGGGTTGATGTGTTTAGAGTTAACTTTTCTCACGCCTCTTATGCTGAAACCATTGAAACTATAAAAAACATTCGTGAGCTTAGCGTGGAACTAAATATTCATGCTTCTGTGCTGGGGGATCTTCAAGGTCCAAAAATTCGACTAGGAATTGTTAAAGAAAATGTCTTTGTTGAAAAAGGAGATGTTATTGAGATTACAACTAAAACTCTAAGCGAAGGAGACGAAAAGCGAGTTTCAATAAACTACTTGGACTTCCCCAAAGATGTTAATGTTGATGAGAAAATTCTAGTTAACGACGGGAAGCTTATTTTTAAAGTGTTAAAAACAAATAAAAAAGATTTAGTTCAGGCTAAAGTCTTACAAGGCGGAGCTCTTGAATCCCGAAAAGGAGTTAATTTACCTAATACTAATATTTCTTTGCCTGCATTAACAGAAAAAGACAAAGAAGACGCTTTTTTTGCTGTCAAAAATGGATTTGACTGGATTGCCCTGTCTTTTGTTAGGTCAAAAAAGGACATTGCTATCTTACAAAAATTAATAGAAAACTGTTCTAATGATAAAATTCCTATAATAGCTAAAATTGAAAAGCCTGAGGCTATTGCTAATATGGATGAAATAATTTTAGCAGCTGACGGAATCATGGTTGCTAGAGGAGATTTGGGGCTTGAAATTCCTGCTGAAGAGGTTCCTTTAAATCAAAAACTTTTAGTGTCAAAGGCCAAAAAAGCAAGAAAACCTATTATTATTGCTACTCAAATGATGGAGTCCATGATTGACAGCCTAACGCCCTCAAGGGCTGAAGTAAACGATGTGGCAAATTCTGTTATGGATGGAGCCGACGCAGTAATGCTGTCTGGAGAGACTTCTGTTGGACAGTTTCCTGTTGAAGTGGTTAATACCGTGGAAAAAATCATTAAGAAGGTTGAAGACTCTCCGTTAATAAAAAGCCCTTTTGATTTACCTAGTGTAAAAGCAAAAAGGCTTTTGACAAAATCTATTTGTTTTCATGCCGCTAGTATTGCTAACGAAATCAATGCTTCGGCAATATGCACTCTAACAAATAGCGGTTATACTGGTTGGCAAATTTCTTCTTGGAGACCAAGCTCAATGATTCTTGTTTTTACTTCAAACAAGAGAATTCTCTCACAACTGAACTTGCTTTGGGGGGTTAAAGGTTTGTTTTATGATAATTTTGTTAGTACCGACAGTACCATTGAAGAGGTTAATGAGTTGGCGAGATCTAGTGGTTTTGTAAAAAAGAATGATCTTGTTATAAACTTATCTGCTATGCCTATTGCTGCAAAAGGCGAAGTAAACACACTTCGTATTTCTAAAATATAAAAAATGGAAACTACACGACAAAAAAAAATAGCCGGCATACTGCAAAAAGATCTCATCGCTATTTTACAGCGTCTATTAAAAGATTCTTTAAAAAACACACTTATTGCTTCTGTAACGAAAGTAAAAATCTCTTCTGACCTTTCTATCGCAAAAGTTTATGTCAGTGTTTTTCCAGTTAAATCCTCTAGCGAGGTTTTTGAGCTAATTAAAGAAAGCAAGGGGGCTATAAGAAATTCTTTAGGAATCTTAGTAAAAAATCAGATTAGACGTGTTCCTGAGCTTATTTTCTTTTTAGACGATTCTCTTGAGTATATAGACAAAATTGACAGCGCACTAAAAAGTGGAGCGGATCCAATCAAAAATACAGATCTGTTGGAAAAAAGAAAATTCCTTTAAGTGAGTGTTTCTTCTTTTATATCAAAAAGATTTTTTTTTTCTAAAAGTAACTGGAATATTGTCAATATAATTAGCCAAACCGCTTCATTTGTTTTGGTAATCGCTACTTGTTCTTTTTTTATTGTGTTGTCTGTTTTTTCTGGATTAAAAGATTTTGGACTAAACTACTCTAACGCTTTCGACCCTGATATTAAAATCACACACAACAAGAACAAACACTTTAACGTTTCTAATCTTCCATTAGTTGAGATTACGGGCCTTTCAGGGGTCAATAGCCTCTCTCAGCTTGTTGAAGAAAAGGTTCTTTTAAACAGTGAAGACAAAAACAGTTATGGAGTTTTGAAAGGGGTAGACAAACAGTACAATTCAGTGGTTAAAATAGACAGCATCCTTGTGCTTGGAAGGTGGATCACTCAGACCCTTGATGATGTTGTTGTTAGCGTGACGTTAGCTGAAGACTTAAGTTTAGGGCTGTTTAATTACCAGGGAGGACTTAATGTTCTTGTTCCTTCTTTAGGAAAAAGCAACTCCCTTTTAAAAAGTTCATTTGATTCTGCTTTTTTTATGCCTACTGGAGTTTTTCAATCCGCAGACGAAGTAGATCAAAAAAATATTTTTACTTCACTTAGTTCTGCTAGAGAGCTACTAAACCTTAAAGACAATGCTGTATCCGCAGTAATAATCCGGTCTAATGAAGGGGTTGACGGGTTTGACTTATCAGAAAAAATTTCTTCAATTGTTAGCGACGACTTTGTAATAAAAACCCGCGAGGAACTTAATGAAACGTACTATAAGATGTTAAAAACTGAGGGGGTTGTTCTCAACCTTTTAATGGGGCTTATTTTAGTTGTTGCCATGTTCAATACCATTGGGGCAGTAATTATTATGATTATAGAAAAGCAAGAAAACATTAAAACACTTTATAAGATTGGGGCTACAAAGCAACAAGTGCAAAATATATTTTTTAAACACGGGTTGTTGTTGTCTTTTTCGGGAGGAGTCCTTGGTTTGGTTTTGGGTTGTGGAGTTGTTTATGTTCAAGAGGAGTTTGGTTTAATTCGTCTTGCCGGAACATCTATTCCTTACCCTGTTTCTTTTGATTTAAAAAACTTTTTTTTAGTAACGGGTTGGCTCTTAATTGTTGCGTTGGTGGGGTCATATTTAGCTGCGCTTGCAGCTAAAAAAATCAAACTAGAGCGCTAAAAACTTCTTTGTTGTTTTCTAGTTCTAAAAAAACCTCCATTATTTCTTCTAAAGTATCGGATGTTACTAGTCTTGTTCTGTAAGGTTTAAAATCTGGTATTCCCTTAAAGTAGTTCGAATAATGTCTTCGCGTTTCTAAAAGCCCCAACCTTTCTCCTTTCCATTTTATAGACATTTCTAGGTGCCTTTTAGCTGTAATTATTCTTTCATCTATAGATGGGGGAGTTAATATTTCGCCGTTTTTTAAATATTGTTTGACTTCTTTAAAAAACCAAGGGTTTCCTATACTTGCCCTTCCTATCATCGCTCCGTCTAGTCCGTATTCGTCTCTCATTAACTTCGCTCTTTCAGGACTATTAACATCCCCATTTCCAAAAACAGGAATTACCATTCTTTGGTTGTTTTTAACTTCTCTTATTCGCGTCCAGTCTGCATCTCCTTTATACATTTGAGCTCTTGTTCTTCCGTGGATTGCTATCGCTTTAGCCCCTGCGTCTTGTAGTCTTTCGGCAACCTCGACAATTTTAATTGAATCTTCATCCCAGCCTAGTCTTGTTTTGATTGTTATGGGCAGGTTTGTTCGCTTACACATTTCGCTAGTTAACTTAACCATTAGGTCTATGTCTTTTAGGATTCCCGCTCCCGCTCCTTTGGAAACTACTTTTTTTACAGGACATCCAAAATTAATGTCAATGATATCAGGCTTAACCGACTCAACAATATCTATGGATTGAAGCATCGAATCTAGGTTTGCGCCAAAAATTTGAATTCCTACAGGCCTTTCTTTTTCGAAAATATCCAGTTTCATAACACTCTTTTGAGCATTCCTTATAAGGCCTTCGCTTGAAATAAACTCTGTGTAAACCACATCTGCACCCTGCTCTTTACACAAAGCCCTAAAAGGAGGATCGCTAACGTCTTCCATTGGAGCAAGTAAAAGAGGGAAACTCCCTAGTTCTATGTCGCCTATTTTAGCCAGTCGTGTGTTTTTATTTCTTGCAAAAGTAAAATATTAATCTATATAGTTGCTGAACATTAATTGAGTTATATTTGTCGTTAAATTTAAGCTAAAAATGAGTACTATTAGAAACTTCTGTATTATTGCCCATATTGATCATGGGAAAAGCACTCTTGCAGATAGACTTCTAGATTTCACTGGAGCCGTCACTTCTAGAGAAAAGCAAGATCAATTGCTTGACAATATGGATATTGAAAGAGAGCGAGGGATCACAATTAAATCTCATGCTATTCAAATGAATTATTCTAAAGGTGGAGAGGATTATGTTTTAAATTTAATTGACACTCCTGGTCATGTTGATTTTTCTTATGAGGTTTCTAGGTCTATTGCCGCTTGCGAAGGCGCGCTTCTTGTTGTTGACGCAGCGCAAAGTATTCAAGCGCAAACAATTTCAAACCTTTATTTGGCTTTGGAGAATGACCTTGAAATCATCCCTGTTTTAAACAAGGTTGACCTTCCTTCTGCAAACCCTGAAGAGGTTAGTGATGATATTGTTGATTTGCTGGGTTGTAAAAAAGAAGAAATAATTCATGCATCTGCTAAAACTGGGCTAGGTATTGAAGAGATCTTGGACGCGGTAATCAATATTGTTCCAGCTCCTCAATCAGATAGTTCAGCGCCTTTAAGGGCGTTAATTTTTGATTCCGTCTACAATCCTTTTAGAGGAGTTGAAACATATTTTAGAGTGTTTTCTGGAAGTATAAAAAAAGGGCAGTCTATTAAGTTTATGGCTACTCAAAAAAAATACAGTGCCGACGAAGTTGGTACTTTAAACTTGACTCAGACTCCTAAAAAGTCAATAGAGGCAGGTGATGTCGGCTATTTAATAACCGGCATTAAAAATGCTAAAGAAGTTAAGGTTGGAGATACTATAATAGAAGTAGATTCTGAACAAACAGACAGTATTGCTGGCTTTGAAGACGTTAAGCCAATGGTTTTTGCAGGTATTTACCCTGTTGACACAGAAGAATTCGAAGAATTACGCTCTTCAATGGAAAAGCTGCAACTAAATGATGCCTCTTTAGTTTTTGTTCCAGAAAGCTCTTCTGCTTTAGGATTTGGATTTAGGTGTGGTTTTTTGGGAATGCTTCATTTAGAGATTATTCAAGAACGCCTGGAAAGAGAGTTTAATATGTCTGTTATAACAACGGTTCCTAACGTTTCTTATCAGGCTTTTACTAGAAAAAATCCAGAAAAAAGTATTTTAGTTAATAATCCTTCTGATCTTCCTGACCCAAGTAGTTTAGACCGTGTCGAAGAGCCTTATATTAAGGCTACCATAATAACAAAGTCTGATTATGTTGGAAGTGTAATGGGCCTTTGTATTGAAAAAAGGGGGATTATCCAAAACCAGACCTACTTGACAACTCAAAGGGTTGAGCTACTTTTTGATATGCCTCTAGCTGAAATCGTTTTTGATTTTTATGATCGTCTTAAAACAGTTTCTAAAGGTTATGCCTCTTTTGATTATTCTCCCATTGGCTTAAGAAAATCCAAGCTTGTAAAAGTTGATCTTCTTTTAAACGGAAATTCTGTAGACGCTCTTTCTTCGTTAATTCATTTTGACAGCGCGCATATTATTGGAAAAAAAATGTGTGAAAAACTTCGTCAACTAATCCCTAGGCAACAATTTGATATTCCTATTCAGGCTGCAATTGGAGCAAAAATAATTTCTAGAGAGACCATTAAGGCCCTTAGAAAGGATGTTACGGCTAAGTGTTATGGCGGTGATATTTCTAGAAAAAGGAAGCTCCTAGAAAAACAAAAGAAAGGAAAAAAGAAAATGCGTCAAATAGGTAATGTTGAAATTCCGCAAGAAGCTTTTATGGCTGTGTTGAAGCTCAATGACTAAACCTTTGGAATGTTTTTTAGTCAAAATTAAAAGTTATTTATAAATATGAAATCTCTATCTAGAACTATCTTCTTTTTGTTTCTTTTTTGTTTAGGGTGTTCTGGCTCAGACGAAGAGAGCGAAGAAGCCGGTTCTGAGCCCGGAATAACAATTCCTTTGGAGGTTTACAAAAAAGTTTATGGGACTACTTCTGACATCACTATTTCAGGCGGCTACGTTTATATAAACACTAACGGAGTTCCTGACCATAAAAGCCCTTATTTTAAAGACACCAAATGGAATGACGCTAAGTATGAGGCTTACGACACCTCTAACCCTAACAAGTTTCATACAGGCAGCTTTAATTTAAATCCCAATAGAGTTTCTGAGCTTTCTATTTCTTTTAAAATCCCTAATTCTCCATCAAAGACGTCGACCAATAAGCCAACGGCAATGGGGCCAATTGGTGTGTCTTTAAATGGAATTCCTTTTTATAATCAGTATGCCGGAATGAACCAACCGTTAACAAGAGAGATAAATTCTTTTGACAACTACAATGGACATCCTGCGCCCCTTTCTCCTGGAGCTGAAAATGGCTCAGGCGGAAGATACCACTACCACATGGAGCCTTTTTGGCTAACAACAAACGCCAGTAAGGATGCGCTTTTAGGGTTTTTACTTGATGGATTTCCTGTTTATGGGTCCGAAGAAGGGGGTAAAACTATTACAAGTTCTGACCTCGACTCATACCATGGCCACATTTTAGCAACCAAAGAATTTCCTGATGGAATCTATCATTACCACACAACGGGAGACGCCCCTTACATTAACGGAAGCGGATATTATGGTTCACCAGGAACAGTTAGTCAGTAAGTTACTTTTGTGTTTGTTTTTTATTCTGAGCTCTTGCTCAGAACATGAAGATTTTCTTAAGGTAAATTCTCTTGACTCAAGGCTTGATTTTACTAAAAACATTGTTGCTTACAAAGACCTTCCTTTCTCTGGAAAGGCTTTCTCTCTTTACCCTAATTCTTCTGACACGTTGTGGATTCGTTATTACAAAAACGGTTTAAAAACCGGCGTTTGGAAAGTGCTGTTTCCAACAGGTGAGGTAAAAGAAAAAAGAAGGTTTGTTAATGGGAAAAAAGAGGGTGATTACCTTGGTTATTATAAGAACGGGGCTAAAAATTTTGTTTTTCAGTTTAATAATGGAGAGTATAATGGAACAAACCAAATTTGGACTAAAAAAGGGCTGCTTATTGAAG
>CAJWFY010000002.1 GCA_913031655.1 uncultured Flavobacteriaceae bacterium | reverse complement strand
TAAGTATTTCAGGAAGTTCTAAATTTCCAATTCTTTCTTGAATTTCTGAAGCTGTTAGAGTTGAAACTGCAACAGGCGTTTGTCTGTCTATAGCGAAATCAACCGTTCCAAATACAGTTATTCCGTCTAATTCACTAGCACTTGGAATTAAAGAAATATCTACCTGCATAGATTTGCTAAAATCAATTTCTTGAGAATCGTAACCTATAAAAGAAACTACTAAAACTCCAGAAACAGGGGAGTTGATGGTAAATTTACCATCAAAATCTGTAGAAACCCCATTTGAAGTTCCTTTAACGAGCACTGTAGCTCCAGGAAGGCCAGTGCCTAACTCTGAATCTACAACCGTACCAGTTATAGTGTTTTGCGAATAACAGAATCCTGAGATAAGAATAGCTGTTAAAAATAAAGTTATTTTTTTCATATATTTTATGGTGTTGTTATTTTAGGCAAAAGTGAATATTTTTTCTTAAAAATATGTTAAATAAGCATTAATTTTTTAAACAATTAATGTGAATAACTGTTTTTAAGACTTTTAAAGTGTTAATTACACAATAAAAACCTCCCTTAATTAGCTATTTGACAGGTACTTATTTAGTAAATAATTAGTTGAGGAATCGTGTTTTGAAACGGAATTACCTTCGATTTCTTTTAGAACTTTAGAGGCTAGCTGCTTGCCAAGTTCAACCCCCCATTGATCATAACTGAAAATATTCCAAATTATTCCTTGTACAAAAATTTTGTGTTCATACATGGCTATTAAACTTCCTAGATTCTCGGGTGTTAGCCTATTTATTAAAATAGTATTAGTTGGCTTATTTCCTTCAAAAACTTTAAAAGGAGTTAAAAAAGTTAAATTTTCTTTACTAATCCCTGAACTAGTTAGCTCATTTTCAACTTCTATTTTTGTTTTACCCATCATCAAAGCTTCTGTTTGAGCAAAGAAGTTAGACATTAGCTTGTCGTGCTGAGTGTTGTCTTTATATAAAGGCTTATTAAAACCTATAAAATCACACGGTATTAACTTGGTACCCTGGTGAATTAATTGAAAAAACGCATGTTGCGAATTCGTTCCTGTATCGCCCCAAATAATATTTCCTGTTTGATAGGATATTTTATTTCCAGACCTGTCTACGCTCTTTCCATTACTTTCCATAATAGCTTGCTGAAGATAAGCTGGCAGTCTGTGTAAGTATTGAGTGTAGGGAATAACAGCTTCAGTTTCACATTTAAAAAAGTTGTTATACCAAATACTTACTAAAGACAAAACAATGGGGATATTTTTTTCTAAAGAGGAAGTTTTAAAATGTAAATCCATTTTATTGGCCCCCATCAACAATTTTTCAAAATTTAGATACCCAACCGCTAAGCTTATTGAAAGGCCAACAGAACTCCATAGCGAAAATCTTCCTCCAACCCAATCATTCATTGGAAAAACAAAGTCAGGGTCAATTCCAAACTTTTGAATTTCTTTTTGATTAGTAGAAACGGCAGCAAAATGTTTTATAACACTTTTTTGTCCTAGGCTAGAAACTAGCCAATTTTTAATTGTTGAGGCATTAGAAATAGTTTCCTGAGTAGTGAAGGTTTTAGAAACAACAATAAATAAAGTAGTTTCGGGATTTAAGTCTTTTAAAATCTCTAAAACATGATCTCCATCTACATTTGAAACAAAATGAGTTTTTAACCTAGAGGAATAATGTTTTAATGCCTCAACTACCATAACAGGACCCAAATCGGACCCTCCAATACCAATATTTACAATATCAGTGAATGCTTTATTGGTTGATCCTTTTATTTTTTTAGAAATTACATCATCGGTAAATTCTTGAATTTTCTTTCTAGTTTGAATAATTGAAGGAACTAGATCGTTGTTGCCAAGAAGTATTTTTTCATTCCCATCGGTACGTATAGCAGTGTGTAGCACAGCTCTATTTTCAGTTTCATTAATAATTTCTGCATTAAACTGCTTTGAAATAGCCTCTTCAACACCACACTCGCTGGCTAGTTCAAATAATAAGCTTAAAGCTTTGTCATCAAGTCTATTTTTTGAGATGTCAACTGTAAAATCTTCCCAATTAATCTTATAATTATCAGGATTATTTGTTCTTATAAGATCTTTTATCTCGGCTGATTTTATTTCACTAAAATGAGACTCTAATAACTTCCAAGCTTTAGTTTTAGTTGGGACAATTTTTTTTAAAGACATTTAAATAATATTTACTGTAATATTTTATTAAAAGTTAACAATTGATTCAATACTGTCAAGTTGTTTTTTTATTGGTTTCATATAAGTTAAGTATTTTTCTTTTAACTCTTTTGATATAGGCTTGGCTTCAGGAAGCTTTTGTCTTAAGGGGTCAACTTGTTTACCATTTTTCCAAAACCTATAACAAACGTGAGGCCCTGATGTGTTTCCGGTCATTCCTACGGACCCTATGTAATCCCCTTGTTTAACAAATTGTCCAACTTTTACTCCTCTTTTTTTCATGTGTAAATATTGCGTTGAATAGGTTCCGTTGTGCTTAACAGTTACATAATTACCGTTTCCTCTAGTGTATCCTGATTTTATTACAGTTCCACTAGCTGTCGATCTAATTGCCGTTCCTCTTGGTGCGGCAAAATCAGTCCCTCGATGAGGACGAACTCTTCCGTAATAAGCAATTTTTCTTTTTAGGTTATACCTTGAAGAAATTCTACTAAATTGAACAGGAGCTCTTAAAAAAGCTCTTCTTAAGTTTTTGCCATTTTCATCAAAATATTCTATAATATTTCTTTTAGGGTCTGTCTCAAATTCAATAGCATAAAAAGGCTTTCCTCTATGTTCAAAATAAGCAGAATGAATTCTATTTAAACCAACATAAATGGAATCATCAACATATTTCCCCGAATAAATAATTTTAAAATTATCTCCTTTTTCAAGTCTAAAAAAATCAATAGACCAAGCATAAATTTCAGAAAGTTCATTAGAGAGTAAAGGTGAAAGTTTTTTTGCTTCCATAGCTTCTGAAAGAGAACTTTTAATAACTCCTTGCGCTTCAAATTCAAGAAACTTAACAGCTTTAGATTTTTTTTCAGCCCACAAAGAATCAGTTAAAGAAACTAAAACATAATCGATCAGGTTAGGTTGGTATATAAATAATTTAGGAGTTTTTAAGGAATCTTTAGAAAAAAGAACAGTATATGGTTTGCCAATATTAATTTTTCTTACATCAAAAACTTGCTTGGCCTTTTGAACAATATTATAAATTTGAGGGTAATAAAGATTGTTTTTTTCTAATATTGAACCAAAAGAATCTCCACTCACAACCGTATCTTTTAACACATGAAAATCGTTTAATGTATAGCCAAATTGTGTGATAATTTTTTCCTTAACAACAACAGAAACCTTTTCACTGGGTTCGTTTTTACATGATGTAAAAAAAACAAAAGCAATAATTATATAATAAAATTTAGTCATTAATTTTTATTTTAAAAGGAAATTTCAAGCCTTTAAATTGTTCTAAATCAGCCTCGATTGATCCAATTCTTAGTCCTGCTTTGACTTTGATAGGAATTTTATTTTGATCGTTACTTACCCAAAGCGTTAAGCTTTCACTGTCTTTAAAAACTCTACCAGATTCAATGTAAGGTCTAAATTTAAAACAATTAACAGTTCCAAATTTTGTTTTAACATCTTCTAAACCCAAAAACTGCATTTTAAAGTTGTAATTATCTGCATCAAAAAAAATAGTAATTTTTATAAAATCATTTATTTTTAAATTCTCTATATTAAAATGATTTCTTAAATAATAAAAAGTGGAAATCAAGTCTTGAACATTTTCCTGAATAGAAACAGAACTTAATTTAGAGTTTTTAATATCATTGATATTAGCAGTATTATTTAAATAATCGTAGTTAATTTCAACATTTTTTGTGTAGCCACCTTCATAGATATTTCTAGTGGACCTTAAAGGTTTAACACGAGTTTTATGAAAGTAAGTTTCGTACACATCGTCTACTCTAAAAAACAATCTTGCAATACCTGTAGTCCTTCCTATAGCTGTAGCTTTATATACAACATCGTTTTTTAAAATTTCTTCTTCTAAGCTAAGAGAGGCATAACTAGCATTGAAAAATCCATAATGTAATCTGAATTTTAACCATTCCCCTTTTTTAAAAGAATCACTAGAGGAGCTTATAAAAGGAGCTTTAACTCCTTCATACTCTTGGCTAATTAGAGCTTTAGAATAAAAGAAAATAAAAAAAATAAAAATAATTCTAAAACGCATACACTTACAAAAGTATTAAATACTAATTGGTTGAATTTAAAAAAGACATTAATTTTTTAGCCTTGGATTCTCCTATTTCTGAAATTAGCAATTCTAAGGGGACTTCTTTTATTTTTTTTAAAGATTTAAACTTCTTTAAAAGAGAAATTTTTGTTTTTTCACCAATCCCTACAATACTGTCTAGTGAAGAATTAAGAGCTAAGCTGCTTCTTTTATTTCTGTGAAAAGTAATAGCAAATCGATGAGCTTCATTTCTCATTTGCTGTATAAGCCTTAAAGTTTCAGATTTTTTATCAAGATAAAGAGGAATGGGGTCATTTGGATAATAAATTTCCTCTAACCTTTTGGCAATACCTAAAATGGCGATTTTTTTATCAAGATTCAGCTTTTTTAAAGCTAGTATCGACGAACTTAGTTGACCTTTTCCTCCGTCAATTATAATCAAATTTGGTAAAGAAACTTTTTCTTCTAGTAATCTTTTATAGCGTCTGTAGACAACCTCTTCCATAGACGCATAATCATCAGGACCTTCAACAGTTTTTATGTTATAATGCCTATAATCTTTTTTTGAAGCTTTTGTATTTTTAAAAACTATACAAGCGGCTACTGGAATAGATCCTTGAATATTAGAATTATCAAAGCATTCAATATGAACTGGACTGTCCTGAAGCCTTAAGTCAACTTTCATTTGATTTAAAATTCTTTTAGAATGCCTCTCTGGATCTACAATTTGAACTTGTTTTAGCTTTTCAAGCTTAAATAAAGAAACATTTTTTAAGGACAAGTCAAGCAATTTTTTCTTTTCTCCAGCTTTTGGAATTATAAATTTTGCTGGAATTACTTTTTTATAATCAAAAAGAGAAATGATTGTTTTGTTTTTTGAATCAAATTTATTTCTAAGATCCACTATAGAAAGCAACAGTAACTCTTGATCGCTTTCATCTAATTTTTTCTTAATCTCTAGATTGTGAAAACGAACAATTCTTCCAAAAGCTACTTGAAGATAATTTACATAAGCATGAGTAGAGTCCGATTTGATGCTAAAAACATCAATATTATTTAAAGAGGAACTAACGACGGTTGATTTGGATTGATAGTTTAATAAAAGCTCTATTTTTTCTTTTAACGACTGTGCCTTTTCAAAGTTAAGGGAATCAGAAGCAAGCTTCATTTCAGTTTTAAAATAATTTATAGAGGTTGATAAATTGCCTTTTAAAAAATCTCGAATATTAGAAATGTATTTTTTATAATCATTTTCTTCTTGATGCCCTTCACATCCTCCTAAACAGTTGCCTATGTGATACTCTAAACAGACTTTATATTTATCATTGTTAATCTTTTCCCTTGAAAGGTCGTAAGTACATGTTCTAAGGGAGTATAATCCAGAGAACATATCCATTATCATTCTCACAGTTTTATAATTTGTGAAAGGCCCAAAATATTCTGACCCATCTTTTTCTACTTTTCTAGTTGTAATGACTCTTGGGAAAGCTTCATTTTTAATAACAATCCATGGATATGTTTTGTCATCTCTAAGTAGAATATTGTATTTAGGCTGATATTTTTTAATTAAAGAATTTTCCAGAAGAAGAGCATCAGATTCAGAAGAGACTGCGACGTGTTTAATCTCAAAAATATTTTTAACTAAATTTTTTGTCTTCTGGGAGTTTAAGTTTTTTTGAAAATAAGAAGCAACCCTTTTTTTTAAATTTTTTGCTTTACCTATATAGATTATTTTATTAGAATCATCAAAAAATTGATAAACTCCAGGTAAGTCAGGCATTGTGGAAAGTTCTAATTTTATAGTTGAGCTAATCACGATACTAAAATAAATTATTTAAATTTGTTTTATTAATATAACTGAAATGTTAATAGGATTTATTATAACAAATATATGTTTTTTAGGGGTTGCCTTTGTAACAAACGAAGATAATGCCGAGCAATTATTGTCGGGTTACAATACTATGTCAAAAAAAGAGCAAGAATCTTTTGATCTCAAAAATTATCTTATATTTTTTAAAAAGTTTTTTATAAATCTTGCGATTTACTCTTCATTAATATTCATAACATCTTATTTAGTTTTTGAAGAATCCACAGCATCCATGATATACTTTTTTTCAATACTTATCCCTTTTCCTTACATGATTTATAAGGGCAATAAGTTCAAGGTCAAAAAACAGTGAAAAAGAAAGATCTTAGACTCATATATAAGAACAAGAGAAATTCTCTTGATGCAAAAAAGAGTCAAGACTTAAGTTTTGAGATTGCAAATAGATCTTTACAATTAAACATTTGGGATTATAGTAATTATCATATTTTTTTCCCAATTGAGAATAATAACGAAATAGACACCAAGTTAATTATACAGATTATTCAAGGAAAAGACAAGAATGTAGTTTTGCCCAAAACAAACTTTAAAGACAAGACAATTACTAATTATCTTCTTACTGACGCTACTTTGATGACAATTAATAAACATGGAATTTCAGAGCCAAAATCAGGGTTTGAGATTAGCGAAAACAAATTGGAGGTAGTATTTGTTCCTTTAATTTGTTTTGACAAAATTGGACATAGAGTTGGCTATGGTGGGGGATATTACGACAGGTTATTGAAAAATTGTTCCTCCAGCTCCATTAAAATAGGATTATCTTTTTTTGATCCAATTGAAAAAATTGAAGATGTAATACAAAGTGATATTAAAATGGACTATTGCATAACCCCTAAAAAAACATATAAGTTTTAAGGGAAAATCCTTTTATTAAAGACGAGCATTATTCCAACACCTGTACTGATGGCGGTATCTGCGATGTTAAAAACAGGTTCAAAAAAAGTAAAGCTTTCGCCACCTACAAAAGGAAGCCAATTTGGCCATTCCCAAGTTAACATTGGAAACTGAAGCATGTCAACAACATTCCCATGAAATAAGGTCTCATAACCATTTCCAGGACTAAAAGAAGCGATATTATAATAACTGCCAGTAAATAAATAACCATAAAAAATAGAGTCAATAATATTGCCAATAGCGCCTGCTAAAATTAAAGAAATACAAATTATAAGTAATTTGCTGGCATTGTTTTTAATACAATCATACAGCCAATAAAAAAACCCTGAAACAGCAAACACTCTAAATAGTGTAAGCATTAATTTTCCGTTTCTTTCATCTATAAAAGGAATAATATCATTGATCTTAGTCCCCCAAGCCATTCCTTTATTTTCAATAAACAAGATTTTAAACCACCCCCAATTTAAAAGAGCTGCTTCTCCATAAAGAGTCAAGGGAAAATTAAGTTTTATATAAATTTTAGAGACTTGATCAACCACTAAAATCAATAGAATTATCAGTAAAGATTTTTTTAAACTCATAGACTTTAAGGCAAATTATTAGTAGATCTCTGAATTTTATTTTTGAATATTTTTAGCCTCTATACTTAAAGTTGCATGCGGCACTAGCTCTAACCTTTTTTTATTTATTAATTTACCAGTAACTCTACAAACACCATAAGTTTTGTTTTCAATTCTAATAAGTGCGCTTTTTAAATCTCGCACGAACTTCTCTTGTCTTATAGCAAGCTGAGTATTAGCTTCTTTAGACATGGTTTGAGAGCCTTCTTCAAAAGCTTTAAATGTTGGAGAAGTATCTTCTGTGCCATTGTTTCCGTCATTCATATAGGCGCTTTTAATCAACGCTAAATCTTTATTTGCTTTTTCTATTTTATCTTCAATTATAGATTTAAACTCTTTTAAGTCTTTGTCAGAATACCTTGTAATTTCCATGATTATGAAGTTTTATTTATACTAATTTTGGTGTTAATATTATCAAATTTTATTTCTAACCCATCATTTAAAACATTTACGATTTCTAAATTTTCAGTTAGAGTTTCACTCATAATATAAGCTCTATTCTCAAAAATAGCTTTTTCAATTATATTATCCAGCTGAATTTTTAAATTAATTTTATCCGTTACCAGTAGTCCAGTTTCTTTCCTTAAATTTTGAATTCGATTAATGAGCTCCCTACAGATGCCCTCATTTATTAACTCTTCGTTTAAAGTAATGTCTAAAGCGACAGTAATGTTGTTTTCTGAAGCGACTAAACACCCTTCTATATCTTCAGAAACTACTTCAAAATCAGTTGACTCAAGAGTAATCATTTCTGAATTAACCTCTATAGTAATAGACTCTCCATTTTCTATCTTTTGAATATCATTATTATTAAACTCTTTTATCTTGTTGGTTACTAATGAAAGAGTCTTACCTAGTTTAGGGCCTAAAGTCTTAAAATTGGGTTTTACTTTTTTAACTAAAATCCCGGAAGAATTACTAATTAATTCAATTTTTTTGACATTAACCTCAGATTTAATTAATTCTGAAATTTCACTTAACTCTAATTTCTCGTCATTAGAAAAATAAGGAATCATTATTTTTGAAAGTGGCTGCCTAACTTTTATTTTTTCTTTTTTTCTTAAAGAAAGCGCAAGAGAACAAATAGTTTGAGCCTTTCTTATTTTCTTTTGCAAAGCAACATCTATAAAATTGGTATTGCTTTTAGGAAAATCAGAGTGATGCACGGATTCGAATAAATTTGAATGAGTATTGGCAGATAAGTCAAGGTATAATCGGTCCATATAAAAAGGAGCAATAGGAGAGGATATTTTAGAAATTTCTATCAAACAAGTATAAAGTGTTTGATAGGCACTAATTTTGTCATCGCTGTATGAACCCTTCCAAAATCTTCTTCTAGACAGTCTAACATACCAGTTGCTTAAGTATAATTGAAGGAATTTTGAAATAGATCTTGCGGCTCTAGTAGGCTCATAGTTTGAATAATGATCGTCAACTTCAGCGACTAATGAATTTAGCTCAGACAAAATCCATCTATCCATTTCTGGTCTTTTATCGTGATCAATATCTTTTTCAGAATATGTAAAATCATCAATATTAGCGTACAAAGTAAAAAACGAATAAACATTATAAAGAGTTCCAAAAAACTTACGCTTACTTTCTTGAATACCTTCTAAATCAAATTTTAAATTATCCCAAGGATTTGCATTACTGATCATGTACCACCTTGTGGCGTCAGGTCCAAATTCTGATATGGTTTTAAACGGATCAACAGCGTTCCCTAATCTTTTAGACATTTTTTGGCCATTTCTATCAAGAACTAATCCATTTGAAATTACATTTTTATAAGCTACAGAATCAAAAACCATAGAGCTAATAGCATGAAGAGTATAAAACCAACCTCTAGTTTGATCAACTCCTTCTGCGATATAATCAGCTGGAAAAGCCTCATTATTGTCTATCATTTCTTTGTTTTCAAATGGATAATGCCATTGAGCATACGGCATCGATCCAGAATCAAACCAAACATCTATTAGATCTGATTCACGAAACATTTTTTCTCCACTTTTAGATGATAAAATAATTTGATCAACAACATTTTTGTGTAAATCAATTTGATCATAATTTGAGTCAGTCATATTATTGACTTCAAAACTTTCAAAGGGATCAGAAGTCATAAAGCCTAATGAAATTGATTTTGAGATTTCTTTTTTTAATTCTTCCATTGAACCAATTATTACAGACTCCTTAGAATCTTCGGTTCTCCAAATAGGCAGAGGAATTCCCCAATATCTAGATCTAGACAAATTCCAATCATTTGCATTTAAAAGCCAATTGCCAAACCTTCCTTCTCCTGTTGATTTAGGTTTCCAGTTTATAGAATTATTTAGTTTATTTAAAATGTCCTTCTTGTCAGTTACTTTAATGAACCAAGAATCTAATGGGTAGTAAAGTACTGGCTTATCTGTTCTCCAACAATTAGGGTAGCTGTGTACGTATTTTTCTACTTTAAAAGCTTTATTTTCTTCTTTTAGCCTTATAGCTATTTCAACATCTACAGATTTTTCTGGAGCTTCTCCTTCCGGATAATAAGCGTTTTTAACATATTTTCCTCCAAGCTCTCCAAGCTCTTTGCGAAATTTACCTTGTAAATCAACAAGCGGAACTAGCTGTTGATTTTCATTATAAATTAAAAGAGGTGGAATTTCAGGGCTTGCCATTTTAGCAACTTTTGCATCATCAGCTCCAAAAGTAGGTGCAGTATGAACTATCCCTGTTCCGTCTTCAGTGGTTACAAAGTCTCCTGCAATAACTCTAAAGGCATTTTGAGAGTTTTCATAAGGTAACGGAGCTCCATCCCACAACTGTTCGTATTGAATATCAATTAAATCATTTCCAACAAATGATTCTTCAACGATAAACGGAATTTTATTTTTTGATTTTGAATCAAATTTCAATTCAAGTTTATTAACGACTTCAATAAAACTATTTTTAAAAACCTTACTTACTAAGTCCTTAGCAAGGATTACATTAACTGGTTCAAAAGTATATTGATTAAAAGTTGAAATTAAAACATAGTTAATTTTTTTTCCAACTGTTAAAGCAGTATTTGAAGGTAGTGTCCAAGGAGTTGTTGTCCATGCTAAAAAATAAACTGATCCAAATGAGTTTAATTGGCTGGGAAGAGTTTGGTTTATTGCTTTAAACTGAGCTATTACCGTTGTATCAGTAACGTCTTGATAAGTTCCCGGTTGATTTAATTCATGTGAACTTAATCCTGTTCCAGCTTTTGGAGAATAGGGTTGTATGGTATACCCTTTATAAATTAATTTTTTATCGTAAAGTTGCTTTAATAGCCACCATACAGTTTCAATATATTTTGATTTATAAGTTACATATGGATTTTCTGTATCAACCCAGTAACCCATTTTCTTTGTTAGATCATTCCATACATCAGTATATTTCATGACAGCTTTTTTACAAGCTTTATTATAATCTTCTACAGAAATTTTAGTTCCTATATCTTCTTTAGTTATTCCTAGATCTTTCTCAACGCTAAGCTCAATTGGAAGTCCGTGGGTATCCCAACCCGCTTTTCTGTTAACTTCGAATCCTTTTAAAGTTTTATAACGACAAAAAATATCTTTTATACTTCTTGCCATGACATGATGAATTCCGGGCATTCCATTCGCTGAAGGAGGTCCTTCATAAAAAATGAATTTTGGAGACCCCTTCCTTATGCTGATGCTTTTTTCAAAAGAATTGTTCTTTTCCCAATCTACAAGAACTTCGTCAGCAACTTGTGATAAATTTAAACCTTTGTATTCTTTAAATGCCATTTGATTAAATCGAAATTTGCTAAGAAGCGAAAGTAACTATTTTAGATGAAATTTTTAAACTTAGAACTTATAACTTAAAACTAGATTTAAATTTCTTCCTGGCGCAGAGATTCCAGAAGCAAACTCTCTATAATGTAAATCGAAAAGGTTATCTAAAATGATGGTTGTTTTAAATTTGGCAGAAAACTTATAAGAAGAAGAGAGTTTTAAAACACTCCAGGAAGGCATCCCATAAAAAGAGGAAATTAATCCTGTGTAAATTTCAGGAGTTTCCTCTAAACCATCCTCCCCTCCTAAACTATATTCGTCAGGGTTTTTTGAATTGGAAAACCTATAAGCTAATTGAGTCTCAGATTTGTTTAGCTTTAGTTTTAAGGTGAAATGTCCAAATAATGGAGAAATTGAAGGAAGGGGGTGATCATTTTCTATACTCCCTCCCTCTGTAAGGGTTAGACTCCCATTAAAAAATAAATTATTGTATATGCTTAATTTTAGATCTAAAGTGCTGCCATATATATAAGCGCTCCCTTTATTTACATTAGCCATAGTAATTACTTCTTCAGAATTAAAAAGAATAGTCGAATCGTCATCTGTCGAAGTGTCACTTAGTATTTTAAAATAATCTCTTGTAATATGTCTAGAAATATGAGTATAATATGTATTTAAAGAAATGGAGTTTTGTTTTTTATTAAAAAATTTATAAAAACCCAACTCGGTATTATAAGCGTATTCTGGCATAAGCTTGGCATTTGGCACTGTAAGTAACCCATTTTTTTCTCTTATCTTTCCTATGTCATCAATATTTGGAGACCTAAAACCACTTGAAAAATTGGCATTAATTTGCCAGCTTTTTTCTGGTCTTAGAACATAGCCCACACTGCTTGTTAAAGAAGAGTTTTGAGAACGAATATCAGAAATGTTAGCATTTACTATAGCTTGATCATTCCATTTAGCTCTTAATTGTGTATTAGTATATCTCATACCAATATTCACATTAGACTTAAGAGATAGATCTTTTCGGTATTCGTAATAAGCAGCAGCAGTTGCGTAATGACCCTCTTCACTTGGGTATCTTGCCGTAATATTATATGTATTGCCAATTTCTATTAACTCATTTGAAGAGTTTGTATTATAATTACTGACATAAGCCTTAGAATTAATATTATTAAAAACATATTCAAATCCGTAAGCTAAAGAAGAGTTGTTAGAATTATTTTTAATAAAATCTGAATTTATCGAAAAAATATCTAAATCTTCTATTTGATTGTGCTTAGAAAGTGCTTGGAATTTTCTAAAATGACGAGATTCTCCTATTTTTTGATAGGCAAATAACAGTTTTACTTTATCACTTAGTTTTTTCTTTTTTGAAAAATTCACAGCAGATGAAATCATTGTTCTTTTCTGTGGGCCATACCACCACCCAGAATACTTGAAAGCTCCGGCTTTCATTTCATTTAACTTATCAAATCGATTTATATCCGATGATTTAGAATGCTGAAAATTCAAAACGATGTTAGACGATTCAGATAACATGATATTAAATTTTTGCATAAAATCAAACTGGTGATACGATGTGTTTAATTGAACTTTCGGATTAGAATTTTCAATTTTAAAATCGTTATAAATATCAGGGTCTAAATAATAGTCGTTTAAGCCCCAATTTTTAAATCCATGATTTCTTTGGGATCCCATTACTATGTCTCCAAATTTAGAAAAAGAAATATTGGTATAGCTTGCCCATTTTTTTTCGCTGTGTTCAAAATCCAAATTTTGAACAGTATTGTTAAGTCTGGGATTAAATGAAGACAACATTTGAATTGTCGATTTTTTTACATTATTAATTTTAGGAGTTTTCGTGTAGTAATGCACTACTCCTCCTAGGGCATCTGAGCCATATCCAACTGAAGATGGACCGTAAATCACTTCGGTTCTTTCTAAACTGTTAGGATTTACGGAAATAGAGTTTTGAATATGACCAGATCGATAAATAGCATTATTCATTCTGACTCCATCAATTACCAGTAAAACCCTGTTAGCCTCGAAACCTCTAATCACAGGGCTTCCTCCTCCTCCTTGTGATTTTTGAACTCTAATTCCACTAGCGTTTAGTAATAAATCTGCTGATGTTTGAGGCCTGTCTAGTTCTAAACTTTTAGAATTAATTAACGAAACCTGTTTAGATATTTTTCGCTTGTCTTCTTTATTTCGTGCAACAGATAAAATAATTTCATTTAATTTTTGTGTGTTGGAACTCATAAACAAAATCGAATTTTCAAGTGTAAAACTTGATTTGACAATTAAAAGCTTTTCGTAAGACAAATGACTAAAAATAAGAGTATCATTTTTGTTAAACTTAGAAAGATCTAAAAACCCCTCAAAGTCAGAAAGGACAGATATTGTTTTTTGGGTGTTATGTACGGAAACATTACTAATCCTAGAATTGTCCTGATCATCTTTCACGATTAATTCTTGCGCAAAAATATTAAAACAAACTAGGCAAAAAGTAATTGCTAAGAGGTCTCTATTTTTTAAAAAGATCATACATAATATTAAGTGATAAGGGTCTTTTAAATTCAGGTAAATGTAACTGCATATATTTCATTAAAAACTCTAACAATTCTTTTCTTTTAATCGAAGAATCAATATTACTTAATTTTGTATCAAAATCTGTGCCTAAAAACTCTTTAAAATGTTTAATTACACTCCCCTGGATACAATACTGAGATTTGGAGGGATTGCAGAAAACACTATTTATAATATCAAAACTACTAAGCTCTATAAGTGATGTGTCAGGAGAAACTCCTAAGTGTTTAAATAGTTTAATAATAAAATGAATATGGAAATTCATATAATTTTCAGATGAATCTAACCATATCATTGAAAATTTTATAAAATTATAAAGAGATTTATTTTCTTCTTCTTCTTTAATACTTCTTGATAAAATTTCAGAAAGAAACAACACTATTGTATTTTTTAAAATATCAATATGAATAGTTTTATAGGGTTCTATTATTTTGACAGAACGAATACTTTCAAGGGTCCCTTTGTTTCTGTGGTTAGCATCTATTTCTAGGATTGTTAGCGGTTGAAAAAAACCAATATTTATTGTTTTCTTCTTGATTGATCTGATACCTTTAATTAAATAGGATTTTAATCCATCAGATTCAGTTAGACATTTAACAATTATACTAGTTTCAGAATATTTTATATAGTTTAAAACAATCGCTTCAGTCGATACTAGCATGTTAGAATAATTTGACTCAAATTAAAAAGATAGATTAAACTACACCTTGAGCTAACATGGCATCTGCAACTTTAATAAAGCCAGCAATATTCGCACCTTTTTCATAATTTACATAATCGTTTTCATTACCATGAGTTAAGCATGATTCATGAATATCTTTCATGATATCTTTTAATTTACTGTCGACTTCCTCTCTGCTCCAACTATATCTAAGAGAGTTTTGAGCCATTTCAAGCCCTGAAACAGCAACCCCTCCAGCATTTGAAGCTTTACCTGGAGCATACAATATTTTATGATTTTTAAAGACAGCAATAGCATCGGGATCGCAAGGCATATTAGCGCCTTCACTTATGCAGATACATCCGTTTTTTATTAAGATCTCGGCATCTTTTAATTTTAGTTCATTTTGTGTTGCACATGGCAAGGCAATATCGCAGGTAAAGCTCCATGGTGTTTGATTCTTGAAAAATTTTGCTTTAGGATATTTTTGTACATATTCGTGAATTCTGCCTCTTTTATTGTTTTTTAAATCCATGACAAATTCTAATTTTTCTTGATTAATTCCATCAGAATCATAAATGGAACCTGACGAATCAGAAAGCGAAACTACTTTAGCAGAAAGTTGAATGCATTTTTCAGCAGCGTATTGTGCTACATTTCCAGAGCCAGAAATCACGACTGTTTTCCCTTTAATGGAGTCATTTACATGATTAAGCATATTTTCTGCAAAATAAACAGTCCCATATCCAGTAGCCTCAGGTCTTATTAGTGAACCTCCCCAAGAAAGACCCTTTCCGGTAAGAACGCCCGTAAATTCTTTTTTCAATTTTTTATATTGACCAAACATATAACCTATTTCCCTTCCTCCAACGCCAACATCTCCAGCTGGAACATCAGTATTAGGACCAATATATCTGTAAAGTTCTGTCATAAATCCTTGACAAAACCTCATTATTTCACCTTCACTTTTACCTTTTGGATCAAAATCTGACCCTCCTTTTCCTCCGCCCATTGGAAGAGTAGTCAAGCTATTTTTAAAAACTTGTTCAAATGCTAAGAATTTTAAAATACTTAAGTTCACAGATGGATGAAATCTTAACCCTCCTTTATAGGGTCCAATAGCAGAACTCATTTGTACTCTATAACCCCTATTAACTCTGATTTCTCCTTTATCGTCAACCCAAGCAACTCTAAACATAAGAACTCTTTCAGGCTCAACCATTCTCATTAAAATATTTTTCCCATGATATATTTTTTTTGAGATAATATAAGGAATCACTGATTCTGAAACCTCTCTAACCGCCTGCATAAATTCAGGTTCATGCGAGTTTTTTTTATCAATTTCAGCTATAAAATTTTCAATATCTTTTTTCATAATAAAAACGGATTAAATTAAACCTTATAAATTCTATTCTAAATTTAAAACAATTAACTTAAATAAATACAATTTTATCCTATAGCTTGTTTTAAATCTTCAATTAAATCCTCAACATCTTCAATGCCAACGCTAAGCCTTATTAAGGAGTCTACAACACCGGATAATTCTCTTTGATCTTTAGGAATTGAAGCATGAGTCATGGATGCGGGATGTCCAGCAAGACTTTCTACCCCACCTAAAGATTCAGCTAATGTGAATATTTTTAAATTTTCTACGATACTTATAGCTGCTTTATAATTATTGCCTTTTGATGTAAATGAAATCATTGCTCCAAAATCAGTCATTTGGCTTTTTGCAATAGTATGATTTGGATGAGATTTAAAGCCAGGCCAAAATACTTTTTCAACCCTTGGATGAGATTCTAAATAAAAAGCAATTTTTTTTGCATTTTCACAATGTCTGGCCATTCTAACATGAAGGGTTTTAATTCCTCGAAGTGCTAAAAAACTGTCCATTGGTCCACAAATTGCTCCACTTGCATTTTGTATAAAATAAAGTTCATCAGCAATTTTTTTATTATCGGTTACTAAAGCTCCCAATACAACATCGCTATGACCTGCTAAATATTTTGTAGCAGAATGCATCACTATGTCAGCTCCTAAATCTAAAGGTTTTTGTAAAAAGGGAGTAGCAAAAGTATTGTCTACTGATAATAATATTTTATTAGCCTTAGCTATTTTACCCAGCTCTTTAATGTCAACGATACTCATCATTGGGTTAGTTGGGCTTTCAACCCAAATCATTTGTGTTTTTAAGTTTATTAAGGATTTAACATTATTTAGATCTTGCATATCAGTAAAATGAAACTTAAGACCATATTTTTCAAACAACTTAGTAAATAGCCTGTACGAGCCACCATATAAATCGTTAGTAGAAATTATCTCATCTCCTGGCTTAAACAACTTTAAAACAGCATCTATAGCAGCTAAACCTGAACCGAAGGCTAAGCCAAACTGTCCGTTTTCTATACTAGCCAATGAATTTTCTAAGGCATGTCTAGTCGGGTTGTGGGTTCTGCTGTATTCATAACCTTGATGTTTTCCAGGACTAGATTGAGAATAGGTAGAGGTTTGGTAAATTGGCGGCATGACCGCTCCATAACCCTTCTCGGGAATTTGTCCCCCGTGAATAGTTTTAGTATTAAATTTCATTTCTTTTTTAGACATATAATATAAATTAATAGTACAAAGATATATTTTCTTAAAATAATCTTATAATTTTATATAAAATGAAAAAGATATATTATTTGTCTACTTGCTCTACTTGTAAAACCATTATTAATACATGGAAACTAAATGACTCTATTAAACTTGTTGATGTTAAAAAAACTCCAATAAGTTCAAAGGATTTAGAATATATTTATTCGATAACTAAAAGTTATGAAGAACTATTCAATAAAAGAGCCTTACTATTTAGGGGTATTAAAAAAGAAGTAAAAAACATAACTGAAGAACTATATAAAGAGCTAATATTAAAGCATTACAGTTTTTTGAAAAGACCAATATTAATTATTAAAAAAAAGCTTTTTATTGGAAACTCAAAAGAAACGGTTTTAAAAGCTAAACTTGAACTTGCCAAATTGTGATTTAAGCTAAATAAATCACAGATTATGAACATATTTTGTATTTTTAATTAAATTATTTAAATGAAAATTAACCAACTCTTTTTTTATATTTTCTTAGGATTGATTTTAGGTTGTGGTAATGAAAAAAAAGAACCTAAAAAATTCACATATCAAAGAACTCAATCTCCAGATCAAGTTGTTTCAAAAGAAATAAATGAAACGCCTGTTGATTTAAATAACAAAGGAATTGGGCCCATCAAAAAGGTTGTATTTACAGAAAAAACAGATCCAGTTTTAGTTGAAAATGGTAAAAGTATTTTTAATTCTAAGTGTACAGCATGTCACAACATTAATAGAAGATTAATTGGACCTCCGATGAAAGGAATTTATGACAAGAGAAGTCCCGAGTGGGTCATGAACATCATTCTAAACCCTGATGAAATGTTAAAAAAGGATCCAATAGCTGTGGCGCTGTTAAAAGAATATAATAATATAATGATGCTAAATCAAAATATAACAGAAGATCAAGCGCGTGCTTTGGCAGAATATTTTAGAACACTATAATTAAATTTTATGTCTATTTATAAACTAGTTTCAGGGGTTTTATTAATAAATTTTTTTTTAGGATTCCCGCAAGACGAGTCCACTCCAACAGAAGTTTGGAGCCCTGTTCCTGTTAAAATAAATGCGAATAATTTTACTGAGCCACCTAGTGATGCTATGATTCTTTTTGACGGCAAAGATTTTTCTAATTGGGTGTCACAATATTCAAATGAACCTCCTAATTGGAAAATTAACAGTGACGGGTCTATGTCCGTTGTAAATGGGACAGGCGGAATTAGAACTAGAGAATCATTTGGGTCCGTACAGTTACATGTTGAATGGAAAACTAGCGAAGGAATTAGAAATAACAAACCACAATACAATTCAAATAGTGGAGTGTTTTTACAGGGACAATACGAACTTCAAATTTTAGATAGTTATCAAAACCCGACTTACGTCAACGGTCAAGCAGGGTCTATTTACAAACAACACGCTCCGCAGGTAAATTCAAGTAAAAAACCTGGAGAATGGCAGTCTTATGATATAATTTTTAATGCACCAGTATTTAATAAGAAAAAATTAATTAAACCAGCCTTTTTTACGGTATTTCAAAACGGAGTATTAATACAAAATCACGCGGAAGTTCAGGGGGCTACTACAAATGTTGGCTTACCAAAATATAACTCACACGAAAACATGCCAATAGTTCTTCAGGACCATCCTTCTTTGCCTCTATCCTTTAGAAATATTTGGATTAGAAAAATAGCTGATTAAAGGATCATATTTTTGTAACTTTGACAGCATGATACAATCGATGACTGGTTTTGGAAATGCCTCCTTAGACTCCGAATTTGGAAAAATATCTTTAGATATTAAATCTTTAAACAGTAAAACTCTAGATCTTAATTACAATTTAAATTCAATATTTAGAAATATTGAGAACGATATAAGGTCAATTTTGACTAGCTCTTTGAAAAGAGGGAAGGTTGATCTTAAGATTAATTTTAAAATTTCAGAAAACAATTTTAGTTCAAATTTAAACCATGCTGTTATTAAATCTCACATTAAAGATCTACAAAAGATAACATCTGGGGTTGGTACGGAATTTTTAAAAATTGCAGTCACTCTTCCAAACTCAATTGAAAACAACCGCCCTAATCTTGATAAAAAATTTACAGATAGTATAAAACAATTAGTCAAAAATGCGATTAAAGAATTAATTGATTTTAGAGTTCAAGAAGGATCTTCGATGGAGTTAGATTTATTAAATAATTTAAAATCTATTGAAAATAAGTTAGAAAAAATAAAAATATATTCTCCAGAAAGAGTAGAAAGTGTAAAGAAAAAGATAAAACAAAACTTAGAAGAATTGAAAGTCGAGTTTGATAAAAATAGATTTGAACAAGAGCTGATATATTATTTAGAAAAATACGACATCAATGAAGAAATAATCAGGCTTGAGAATCATGTTGTTTTTTTTAAAAAAATAATTAATGAGCCAAATATTGAAAAAGGAAAAAAACTAGGGTTTGTCGGACAAGAAATAGGTAGAGAGATTAACACTATTGGTTCAAAATCAAATCATTTGTTAATGCAGCAAACTGTTGTTGAAATGAAGAATGATTTAGAAAAAATTAAAGAGCAATTACTTAATGTGTTATGATTAACAAAGGGAAGTGTATAATTTTTTCAGCGCCATCAGGAAGTGGAAAAACTACTCTAGTAAAGAGTTTGCTTAAGAACAGTGAATTGAATCTTTGCTTTTCAATTTCTGCAACCACTAGAGAGAAAAGAGAAGGGGAGAAGGAAGGGTTAGATTATTTATATATTTCAAAAGCAACTTTTGAGAAGCTTATAGACTCAGGGGATTTATTTGAGTATGAAGAAGTATATAAGGGAATTTATTACGGAACTCTTAAAAAAGAATCAGAAAAACTTTTAAGTACACACAATGTAATATTTGATGTTGATGTAGAGGGTGGAATAAAACTTAAAAATCTATTCAAAGAGAATGCCCTGTCAGTATTTGTTAAGCCTCCAAGTATTGATGAATTAGCAGTAAGATTAAAAACAAGAGCAAAAGATACAGATCATTCAATTAAATTAAGATTAGAGAAAGCAAAACATGAGTTAAAAAAGGAAAAGAACTTTGATATTACTCTAGTTAATGATGATTTAAATATTGCAATGGAGACATCTTATCAAATTGTTAATCAATTTTTAAATAACTAATGAATCGTATAGGATTATTTTTTGGCACTTTTGACCCTTTACATAATGGGCATGTTGCAATCGCTAACTATTTTATATCCAAGTTGGATTTAGAGGAACTTTGGCTGGTAGTTACTCCCCAAAATCCTTTTAAAAATCAAGATAATATTTCTGATGCAAATAAAAGATTAGAAATTGTTTCTCATTATTGTGATTTTAATGAAAAAATAAAATGCATAGATGTTGAATTTAATTTACCTTCTCCAAATTACACTGCAGACACATTAGATTATTTAATGAATAATAACTCTAATGCTAATTTTTTCATTCTTTTAGGAGAAGATAATTTAAATTCTTTGCACTTATGGAAAAATTATGAAAACATCTTGAAACATCAGGTATGTGTTTATCCAAGAAAAAATATTTCAAACTTGTCCAATTCACTACTAGAACATCCAAACGTAAAGCTATACAATGCTCCTGTGATGAATATTTCGTCAACTAAAATAAGAGATAGGAAATCAAAAAACGAATCAATAGATCATTTGGTTCCTAAGGAAATATCAGAAATTTTAACAAAATCTTAATAATTTTCATCTAATATTTAACCAATTATTAACAATTTGAATGATTTTTTTTATTCAAATTGCACCCCCTAAGTTTAATGAGTAATTTTATAATATATAATTAATTTAAATGGAGAATAATAAAAATATTGATATTAAAGAAATCAATGAAAAAATTCAAAAAGAAAGTGCGTTTATAGATCTTTTAGAGTTAGAAATAAATAAAGTTATTGTTGGTCAAAAACACATGATAGAAAGACTTTTGATAGGTCTTTTAGGTCAAGGACACATTCTTTTAGAAGGAGTTCCTGGGCTTGCAAAAACACTGGCTATAAATTCACTTAGTAAAGCTGTTAAAGGTAGTTTTAGTCGTATTCAGTTTACGCCAGACTTACTCCCTGCAGATGTTGTGGGAACTATGATTTACAACATGAAAGAGAATGATTTTTCTATCAAGAAAGGTCCTATTTTTGCAAACTTTGTATTAGCAGATGAAATAAATAGAGCTCCCGCAAAAGTACAGTCTGCTCTTTTGGAGTCAATGCAAGAAAAGCAGGTGACTATTGGTGACACCACTTTTAAGCTCCAGCCACCATTTCTTGTTATGGCCACTCAGAACCCAGTTGAACAAGAGGGAACTTATCCGCTGCCAGAAGCTCAAGTAGATAGGTTTATGTTGAAAACGATAATAGATTACCCGAATATTGAGGATGAGCAACAAATTGTAAGAGCAAATATTAATAATAGTTTTGGTGAGATCAAGCCTGTAGTTAGTATTAAAGAGATTATTAAGGCTCAAGAATCTGTGAGAATGGTATATATGGACGAAAAAATTGAAAAATATATCTTAAACTTAGTGTTTGCAACAAGATATCCTGAGAAATATGGTTTAAAAGAGCTTAAGCCATTAATTAATTTTGGAGCTTCTCCAAGAGGAAGTATCAATCTAGCAAATGCTTCTCGCTGTTATGCTTTTATTAGAAGAAGAGGATACGTTGTTCCAGAAGATGTAAGATCTGTAATTCATGATGTTCTAAGGCACAGAATAGGCTTGACTTATGAGGCTGAAGCTGAAAACATCTCATCTGAAGACATTATAAATAAAATTGTAAATCAGGTTGAAGTCCCTTAACAGAAATTTAAATTATCAATTTTTTAAAAAAGTTAATTAACCCTATTTAGTGGAAACAAAAGAACTATTAAAAAAAGTAAGAAAAATTGAAATAAAAACCAGGAGGTTAAGCAATAATATTTTCGGAGGAGAATATCATAGCGCTTTTAAAGGAAGAGGCATGACTTTTAGTGAAGTGAGAAATTATCAATTTGGAGATGATGTAAGAGCAATAGATTGGAATGTAACAGCAAGATATAATGAACCATTTGTAAAAGTTTTTGAAGAAGAAAGAGAGTTGACATTAATGCTTATTGTTGACATTAGCGGATCAGAATTTTTTGGCTCAGATAATGTTTTAAAAAAAAACATTATAACTGAAATTTCAGCAACTTTAGCTTTTTCAGCACTTCAAAATAATGATAAAGTTGGACTCATACTTTTCACTGATCAAATTGAACTCTATATTCCTCCAAAAAAGGGCAAAACACATGTTTTAAGAATAATTAGAGAGTTAATTGAGTTTAAGCCTGAAAGCAAAAAAACAGATATTGGAACTGCTCTGCAGTTTTTAATTAGTGTAATTAAGAAGAAATCTATAGCATTTATTTTATCTGACTTTATTTCTCCTGACTTTGAAAAAACTTTAAGAGTTACTGCCAAAAAGCATGATGTTACTGGAATTAGAATTTATGATAAACTTGAAGAAACTATACCAAATTTAGGTTTGGTCCCAATGTTTGATCAGGAAACAGAAGAAATTAGACTTGTAGACACATCATCTTTAGAGTTAAGAAACAAGTATAAAAAACAGAACTCGTTAAATTTTAAAAAAATCAATGAATTATTTTCTAAAAATGGAGCAGGAACTTTAGTATGTAGAACAGATGAAAGTTATGTAAAAAAGCTATTAAGTTATTTTAAAAAGCGTGGATAAAATAAAGATACTTATTGTAATGTTAATTTGTTTTAATTCAAATTTATTCTCTCAGAATGAACCAGTTGTTTTATCTAAAGTGGATACAACATCAATTAAAGTAGGCGAACAAATCAATTATCAGTTAAGCTTGACTGTTGACACTATCTCCTTAGTAGCTTTGGAATTTAGCAAGTTTAACCTTCCTTTTGAACTAATTAATGAAGATGAATGGGATACGGTAAGATTTGAAAATAAATTCAATATTAAAAAAAACTTTTCATTAACAAGTTTTGATCCAGGAACATTTTCTTTAAAATTTCCTAAAATAATTATTAATGACGTTTTATTTTATTCAGATTCTATTTTGATAGATGTTTTAAATGTAAAGGTCGATACAGTAAGCAAGAAGTTCTTTGATATAAAAAACATTATTGAAGTAAATAAAAATAACGAAGGATGGTGGAAAAACTATCTTATAATTTGTATAGTTATTTTCATGTTTATTTTATTTTGGAAACTATACAAGCGTGTACTTAATTCAAAACTAGAAAAAGAAAAAATACAACCCCCACTAGAAAGGGCTATAAATGCATTACATCTTTTAGAATCGAGCAATTTAAAAGAACAGTTAGAATATAAATTATATTACTCTAAACTAACAGAAATTGTAAAAAGCTTTCTTGAAGAAGAGGTGAGTTTAGATGCTATAGAAAGTACGACTGATGAGTTAATTAATAAATTAGAATTATTAAAGGATGCCGGAAAACTTTCGTTATCCAACGAAACAATTAATAATTTTAAAGGAGTATTAAAAACAGCTGATTTAGTGAAATTTGCTAAATCAAACCCCGGAAATGAAATAGCTTTTTCAGATAAAAAAGTTTTAGAAAATGTTTTATTAGACACTAAAGAAGCCATTCCTGCTCCATCTGAAGAAGAACTTTTAAAAAACAAAGAATATTTAGAGCAAATCAAAAACCAAAAAAAAAATAGGCTTATAAAGCTTTTTTTTGGAATTAGTTCGGGGCTTATTTTAGTGAGTTTAATTTTTTCAATAATGATTTTTGGATGGCAAGATGTAAAAGATAACGTCATAGGAAATTCGACCAAAAAACTCTTAACACAAGACTGGACGGTAAGTACTTACGGTGCTTTTCCTATTACCATTTCTTCTCCAGATGCATTAATTCGGGTTTTAGAAACAGAAAATCAAAAATTTGAATGGGGCTCTTTAAGTAGTTCAATTAATATTATAATAAACATAAAGCCAAGCGATAAAGAAAAAAAGACTGATCCTCAGCAGTTAATGGATGATTTAATTTTTTCATTAAAAGAGATAGGTGCAGAAAATATTTTAACAAAGCAAGAGGAATTTTTCTTGGAAAACGGTTTGTCAGCAATAAAATTTTTAGGATCTTTTGATTATTCAACAAATTCTGGAACTCAAATTAAAAAAGAATATTCCAGTATCTCATTTAACCAACAAGGAGGTGTTCAAAATGTTCAGATTATATTTGATAGAAATAATAATTATGCAAAACAAATTTCAAATAAAGTAGAAGAATCAATAAAGTTTGAAAATCAATAATATGTTACAAGAAATAACTTTTTATAATCCGGAATTTCTTTGGCTATTAATATTGTTGCCTTTATTAATTTTTGTAAATATTAAAATATCAAAAAACAAAACCTCTAAGTTTAAAATTTCCTCTACAAGAAATCTAGATTTCAAATCTCTAAAGGTCAAATTTTATCCAATTTTAGATATTTTACGATATTTAGCTATTACTATGTTAGTTATAGGCCTTTCTAGACCGCAAATAGTAGATGTTTCAACTCAAACCAAAACAAGTAAAGGAATAGACATTGTAATTGCCGTAGATGTTTCCTCTAGTATGTTAGCACAAGATCTTAGTCCTAATAGATTAGATGCTCTAAAAGAGGTTGCTAAAGAATTTATAAACGATAGAACTAATGATCGAATTGGACTTGTAGTTTATGCTGGAGAGAGTTATACCAAGACACCTGTTACATCTGATAAATCAATAATAATCAAATCGCTTGAAGAAATTAAGTTTGATGGGGTTATAGAAGACGGTACAGCAATTGGAATGGGGCTGGCAACAGCAGTTAACAGACTTAAGGATAGTAAAGCTAAAAGTAAAGTGATTATTCTGCTTACAGATGGAGTTAATAATTCAGGGTTTATTGATCCAAATACTGCAGCAGATCTTGCTTCATCTTATGAAATTAAAACCTATACAATAGGTTTAGGAACTAATGGCAATGCTTTAGCTCCTATTGCTATTAATCCAGACGGCACCTTCAGGCTTGGATTAACAAAAGTTGAAATTGATGAAGAGTTATTAAAATCTATTGCAAAAAAAACTGGAGGATTATACTTTAGAGCTACAGATAATAAAAGACTTAAAGATATTTATGAAGAAATTAATAAACTTGAAAAAACAGAAGTAGAAGAATTTAAATATACTAATGCAACTGAAAAGTATAGATTTTTTGTGTTAATTTCTTTTGTGCTTATTTTCATGGAATGGCTACTTAGATCAACGTTATTTAAAAGCTTTATATAAATGTACCAATTAGAAGAGACTTTATATTTTTATTTGATATTGGTAATTCCAATTATCTTGTTTGGATTTTTGGTTCTTAAGAGATGGAAAAGTATCATTCAAAAAAAGTATATTTCTAAAGAATTACTAGAAACATTAAGTCCAGATATTTCTTCATTTAAACCTAAAGTGAAATTGTTATTTTTAATACTTTCTTTTTTGTTTATTTCAATAGGCTTAGTTAACCCTAAAATAGGGACTCAGCTTAAGACAGTAAAAAGAGAAGGGGTTGATATTGTTTTTGCAATAGACGTTTCTAAAAGCATGTTAGCGGAAGATGTTGCTCCCAATAGACTTGAAAAAGCAAAACGTCTGGTTTCCCAAATAATTAATCAATTAAGTTCAGATAGAGTTGGAGTTATTGCATATGCAGCAACAGCGTTACCAATATTGCCAATTACTAATGATTATTCTACAGCAAAAATGTTTCTTCAAAGCTTAAACACTGAAATGTTATCTTCACAAGGAACGGCAATTTTAGAATCAATCAAGTTAGCTAAAGACTATTATGATGATGAAAATCAAACTAATAGAGTTTTATGTATACTTTCAGATGGAGAAGATCATGAACTTGAAAATCAAAATATATCTGAAATAGTTGAAGCGACAGGAATTACTATTTTTACAATAGGTATAGGAACAGTAAAAGGGGCGCCAATTCCAATTAAATTAAATAATATTGTACAATCTTATAAAAAAGATTCAGAAGGGGAAGTAGTAATTACTAAACTTGTTCCTAAATTATTAGAAGGTTTGGCGAGCTCTAGTAGTGGTATTTATATTGAAGGCAAAAATACAGAAGAAGTAGTTGAAATTATAATTGAAAAGTTAAAAGAAATGGATAAACAAGAATTTGAATCCAAGCAGTTTGTCGCTTATAAAGATCAGTTTCAATGGTTTATAGCAATTGGCTTATTTTTTCTATGTTTGGAAT
Source organism: uncultured Flavobacteriaceae bacterium (assembly GCA_913031655.1). Lineage (GTDB taxonomy): Bacteria > Bacteroidota > Bacteroidia > Flavobacteriales > Flavobacteriaceae > MAG-121220-bin8. The sequence goes on along the minus strand of CAJWFY010000002.1, from coordinate 15,504 downwards.
TGTTTGTTTTTGATAAAAAAACATTTTGGGTAAAAAAGTTAAATTTATTTAATGAGTAAAACACATAAAGTATTTTTTTTAATAATGGTGTCTTTAAGAGTTTTCTCCCAGGATTCTTCTGTGAATAAACAATCAAATAACATTACGTTAGATGGGAATTTAGAGTATGTTGAGAATAATTTAATAGAAGCTGAAGTCTTTTACAGAAAAGCGATTTCAGTTGATTCATTGAATAATACAGCTTCATATAATTTGGCTAACTCTTTTTATAAAAGTCAATTAAATAAAGAAGCAGCCTATCAATATAAAAACTCAATTAAAAGGTCCAATACAAAACAAGAGCTGCACAAAGCGTTTCATAATTTAGGGAATGTTTACATGCAAAACAAAAACTATCAAAATGCTGTAAATTCTTTTAAAAGCGCTTTACTTAATAACTCTAACGATGACGAAACAAGATATAATTATGTTTTAGCAAAAGAGTTGCTAAAAAATGAGCAAAAGAAGAAGAAGAATGACAAGAAAGATGATAAGAAGGACGATAAAAAAGATGACAAGAAAGATGACAAGAAAGATGACAAGAAAGATGACAAGAAAGATGATAAGAAGGGAGAAAAGAAAGACGACAAGAAGAACGATAAAAAAGATGATAAGAAAAATAAGCCACAACAAAAGAAAATATCTCCAGAGCAGTTAAAAAACTTATTAAAAGCAATGGATAATCAAGAAAAAAAAGTTCAAGAAAAGGTAAATAAAAGTAAAACCAAGGGAGTGCCTATAAAAAACAAAAAAGATTGGTAAATAAAACTATGAGAACAAGTGCTACTCTTTTATTATTATTTATTTCAATAATACCCTTTGAAATTCATGCTCAAGGTCAAGGAATCAGCTTTGAAGCTATAATTAGTAAAAAAACCTTAGGGATAAACGAAACTCTAAGAGTAGATTTTAAAGTAAATAAAGATGGAGATAATTTTTCCCCTCCAAATTTTAAAGATTTTAGAGTAGTGGGCGGACCAAATCAATCAGTAAGTAATTCTTGGATAAACGGCAAAAGAACTTTTTCGAAAAGTTATTCTTATTTCTTAAGCCCTATAAAAAAAGGATCTTTATCAATTGGACAAGCTACTATAGAAATTGATAATCAACTTTACAAAACCATGCCTGTTAAGGTTTTAATTAGCAAATCTGTCACGCTAAATAATGACCCCAATAACACCAACTATGTAGTTAACGAAAATTTACATTTAGTTGCTGAAGTTTCTAAAAGTAATCCTTATTTAAATGAGGGCATTTCAGTTACATACAAACTCTATTTTAGCCCTCAAATTAATGTGACTAATGTAGGAGAAATAGACAGTCCTGAATACGTTGATTTTTGGTCTAATAACATAAAGATCCCAAGACTTCAAATCGAAAGAGGGTCATATAAAGGAGACAGTTATAATTATGTTATATGGAAGAAAATAGTTCTTTATCCTCAAAAAGTCGGAAAACTAAATATTAAGCCTCTCTCTTTAGATGTTTCAGTTGATGTACCAACAAATAAAAGAGATTTTTTTGGAAATAGAATTTATACACAAGTTCCTAAGACCGTAACTGCAGGCAATAGATTAATTCAGGTGAAGCCTCTTCCTGGTAATGCCCCAATCAATTTTAATGGCGCAGTTGGGAATTTTGAAATTATATTTTCCTCTTCAAAAACTGAATTAAACTCATCGGAATCATTACAAGCAACTATTAAAGTCAAAGGCTCGGGAAATTTAAAATTATTTTCAGCTCCAGAGTTGTCAGCTCCAAGTTCTCTTGAAAAATATGATCCGGAACATAGCGAAAATGTAAAAACAACTTTAAAAGGCATGTCAGGAGACATTTCAGACACTTATACATTAGTCCCGCAATTTAAGGGGAAATACCCAATTTCACCTGTTGAATTTGTCTATTTTGATCCTACATCAAATAAATATAAATCTATTTTTTCTAAAGAAATAGTTGTAAATGTTTTAGAAGGCCCCTCATCTTTCTCACAAAAAAACAAAACTCAAGTTTTGTCAAATGATAATACAAATAATATTTCTTTAACTAAAAGTCAATTCAGGTTTATAAAAACTAAAACAGAGCTAATTAAAATAGAATCTCAAAAATTTATTTATTCAACTCCCTTTTACTTACTTCTTTTGTTACCTGTGATAATAATATTTGTACTGATAGGATTTTTTAAATTTAAAACAGTTTCAGATTCTGATATAAAAGGGTATAAATCAAGAAGAGCCAATAAATTGGCTAAAAAGTATTTAACAGAAGCGAAAATTAGTTTGTCAAGGAAGGATGTTTTTTATGTAGCGCTTGAGAGAGCATTACATAATTTTTTAAAATCTAAACTTTCAATTGAAACATCTGATTACAGTAAAGAAAAAATAAAATTGTTATTAGGAAATAAAAACATTCAAATAGAATCGATAGACTTATTTATTAAATTAATAGAGAATTGTGAGTATGCTAGGTACACCCCCGCATCAAATGTTGTAATTAATAAGGATTATGAAAATGCGCTGAAAGTAATTTCTGAAATTGATAAACAAATTTAAAAATGAAAAAAACTGTTGTTATAATTTATTTAATTTTTTCAGGATTAATCTTTTCTCAAGATAATAACAAAGAATATTTTAATGCTGGTGTAGAATTATATAATAACGGAAAATATAATGAAGCAATAAATCAGTTTCAATCAATAATTGAAAATGGTGAACATTCAGAAGTCTTATATTTTAATTTAGGAAACTCTTATTATAAAATAAATGATATTGCAAATAGCATATACTTTTTTGAGATGGCTTTAATGCTAAATCCAAATAATAATGATGTTTTAAATAATTTATCTTTTTCTCAAAACATGTTAATTGATAAGATTGAAAAATTGCCTGCAAATCAAATTTTAGATTTTTTTAATTTTATTTCGAAAACATTAAATGTGCAGCAATGGTTAATGATTGGCATTCTTTTATTTTATGTTTTTTTAGCAACTTTCCTCTTATATTTTTTTAGCACTAAAACTAATTTAAAGAGAAATTATTTTACTCTTTCGTTAATATTTTTTAGCCTTGCTGTTGTTTTTGTTTTTAGTGGGATAAACCAATTTGAAAATAACAAGAACACGGTTAGTGCCATAATTTTTGAAAAGAAAATAGATTTTAGAACAGAACCAAACTCTAGAAGCGAAGTTCTTTTTGATTTACATGAAGGAACAAAGGTTGTTGTAAAAGAAGAGCTTAATGAGTGGTGTTTAGTTGAAATTAAAGATGGCAACAAGGGTTGGGTTGAATTAAAATCAATTAAAAAAATTAATTGACTCTTTGTTTGAATTAAAAAAATTCAATAAAAGATCTCCTATCTCCATAATCGGTTCATACAATAGTGTTGATTCAAAAAAACTTTCATCAATTAAAAACAAAGTAGAGTTTAAGTTTTCAAAAAAAACAAAGAAAAAAGAAAGAATAAGAACGTATTTAATTGCGCCAAACAAGCCCCCTAAAGTCTTGTTAATTAAACCTAAAGAAACCATTTTGACAACTCTGGTAAGACCTTTGCCAATAACCGAAACAAAGACTATAATTATTAAAAAAGTAAAAGCAAATGAAGCTATTTTTAAATAATTGTCATCAATGTTCTCTATTTGACTTGAAAAATTTAATGAAACCCAGTCAAGAGTAAGGTCAGAAAACTTTAAAGACCCATATGCACCTAAAACAATAGCGAATAAAGAAGACAATTCCATGATAAGACCTTTTATAAACCCTCGAAAAAATCCAAAAACTAAAACACAAACAATAAAAATATCTAAGTAATTCAATGCTTTTTTTTTACAAATATAAGTATATTGTTAACTATGAATTTTGAATGCTATGACGAATGAATAATAATAAAGATTTGAAAAACAAATGGCTTAAAATTTTAGATATTTTAAGTAAACAATTTAATGATGGGCAGCCTCTTGACTTAGAAAATGTAATTTATTTGATTGGTGTCCAGGAATTAGGTCAAACAGAAAAAAAATTTAATAAAGAGCAGAAAGTAGACTTAATGCATATTGCTATTTGTAGACTCTTGGAACCATCTGGTTTTTATGAATTTGAATACACTGATGATGAAGGTTGGCCACACTATAAAGTGATTAATAAACTTCCGAATTTAAAATCTGGAGAACAAACACTTTTAATGAAAGAGTCTATAATTAATTATTTTATAGAAAAAGAATTAATTCAATAGCTGAAAAACATTACTTTTGAGAAACAATTTTAAGATTATTTATGATTGCTGAAATACAAAAAAAAATTAAAGATGTTTCTGGATTTAGCACAAATGATTCCAAAGAGCTAGAAAAATTTAGAATAGAATATTTAGGAAAGAAAGGTCATATAAGCACCTACTTTGCGCAATTCAAAAAAGTTCAGGATTCAGAAAAAAAAGAATATGGATTAGCTATAAATGAATTAAAAAAAGTAACTCTTAAAAAACTAGAAGATTTAAAAAAATCTATAAATCCTTTAGACAAATTTAATTTAGTTAATGAAGATTTAACTAGGCCTGCTTCAGCTATAGAATTAGGGTCAAGACATCCTATATCTATTATTAGAGATAAAATAATCGATATTTTTTATAAAATAGGATTTAATATTTCTGAAGGGCCTGAAATGGAAGATGACTGGCATAATTTTACCGCGTTAAATCTTCCAGAGCATCACCCTGCTAGAGATATGCAAGACACTTTTTTCATAAATAAAAACCCAGATTTATTACTAAGAACTCATACTTCGTCTGTTCAAATTAGACACATGGAAAATAACGAACCTCCAATTAGAACTATTTCCCCTGGAAGAGTTTACAGAAATGAAGATGTTTCTGCTAGATCACATTGTTTTTTTCACCAAATAGAAGGGTTGTATATTGACAAAAATGTTTCTTTTGCCGATTTGAAGCAAACTCTTTTATTTTTCACAAAAGAACTCTTCGGAAATTCTAAAATAAGATTGAGACCATCTTATTTTCCCTTTACTGAGCCAAGTGCTGAAGTTGATATTTATTGGGGATTAAATTCAGAAACTGACTATAAAATAACTAAAGGTACTGGGTGGCTAGAAATAATGGGTTGCGGAATGGTAGATCCTAATGTTTTAGAAAATTGTAAAATTGACCCTAATGAATATTCAGGCTTTGCTTTTGGAATGGGAATAGAGAGGATTGCAATGTTATTATATCAAATAGAAGATATCAGAATCCTGTATGAGAACGACGTTAGATTTATAAACCAATTTAAAGGATCAGTTTAATTCTTCGCTTAGAATTTTCATTAATTTTTTTGGACTACGATTTTTATAAAGTATTTCATAAGTGGTATGCACAATAGGAAATTCTTTAGAGTTTTCTTTTACAACATTATAAGCATTTTTAGTCGCAAAATAACCTTCTGAAACCATTGACATTTCTGAAACTGCCGCTTTTAATGAATAACCTTTACCTAACATGTTCCCAAGGGTTCTATTCCTGCTAAATGTGGAATAAGCGGTAACTAATAAATCGCCTAAATATTCAGAGTCATTAATGTCTCGGTTGATTTTATAAACAGAATTAATAAACCTTTTCATTTCTTTAACGGAGTTGCTTATTAAAACACTTTGAAAATTATCTCCATAACCAAGTCCATGAGCTATTCCAGCTGTTAGTGCATAGATGTTTTTCAACATAGAGGCATATTCTACTCCCATTGTATCTTCAGAAAATTTTACTCTGATATAAGTTGATGCAAGAGCAACCTTCATTTCTTTTCCAATAGATTTGCTTTTAGAAGCAACTGTTAAATATGAAAGCTTTTCCAAGGCTACCTCTTCTGCATGACATGGGCCAGTAATAATTCCTATGTTTTTTATGGGAACATGATAATAGTTGTTTAAATGTTCACTAACAATCAAACTCGATTCAGGGACTACTCCTTTAAGAGCAGAAAATATAATTTTATTTTTTAATTGAAGTTTAATTTTTCTTAATTCATTTTCTAAAAAAGGAGAAGGAATAGCTAATATGATAATATCAGAGCTTTTTGTGATTTCTTCAATAGAATCACTTACGTATATTTTTTTTTTATTAAAATTAACAGATCTTAAGTAAGAGAGATTTTTCCCATACTTTTTTATATGCATTGCATTCTCTTCATTTCGAACATACCAATTAACAAAGAATTTATTATCAGTTAATATTTTTACTAGAGCTGTTCCCCAGCTTCCTCCTCCTAAAACTCCGTATTTTTTATTCATAGTTAAAGATTAACAAAATTTTGGGAATTTTTAAAGAAATTTAAAATTAAATTAGATATTAAATAAAATAGTTTCATATAATTAGTTTGCTTTTAAAACACTCTCTTTTGGAGGGTGTTTTTTTAGTTTTAGCCTTTTCATAAGGTTTTAGATGTCAATAAAAAAAAACCTATTAAATAAAATAATCCAATTCTTAAGAATTTTTTAGAACTTTTAGCAGAGTTCTTATGAATCGACCATCCAAATGTTATAATTAGAACTCCTAATAAACTAATTAATGGGTGTTCTATCAAATAGCGCCTATAAGTATCATTGTTGAAAACTGAACTAAGTCCCGTTTTCCACCACAAAAATTTGGGCGATATAAAATACAGGATCATGCCAATAACAATTTGAATATGATTAATTATTAAAGCAAATAAAGAAATCCTTAAATCAAATGCTTTAAAAACCCTTTTAGATATAAGACCATAAATAGAATTGACAATTGCACACGCAGTGCTTATTATAGTTAAAAACGACCATAAATCATTAAGTTGCAGGATCCAAGAAAAAAACAATTCTCCAGACATTTTTTTAAATAAGCGCTAAATATAAACACTTTTTTGAAGCTATCTAAAAGTCATTAGACAACAGCAGTTTTTTTGTATAATTTTTTTTAGGATTAGACAATAGCTGGTCTGTCTCATTTATTTCTTCAATCTCACCTTTATTTAATATCATTAATCGATCGGTCATGTATTTCACAACGGATAGATCGTGTGATATAAATAAAAATGTAAATGAAAATTTTTCTTTTAGATTGTTTAACAAATTTAAAACTTGAGCCTGGACTGATACATCCAAAGCAGAAACAGATTCGTCACAAATTAATATATCGGGATTTAAAGCTAGCGCTCTTGCAATAACAATTCTTTGCCTTTGTCCGCCCGAAAACTCATGTGGATATTTATTAAAATCACTTTTTTTCAAATTAACTTGTTCTAATAACGATATCGCTTTTTCTTTTGATTCATCAATTGTATCGAATAAGTTATGTGATAACATGGGCTCAACAATAGAACTGCCAATTGAGATCTCAGGATTTAATGACGAAAATGGATCTTGAAAAATTAATTGAATATTTTTTCTAAATTCTTTTTCATTAATTTCTTTAATATTTTTTTCTTTGTAGAATATCTGACCTTTACTAAAATTATTAAGATTTAATATTGACCTTGCTATAGTAGATTTTCCAGAGCCGGATTCCCCAATGAGACCTAAAGACTCCCCCTTATATAAATTAAAACTTATATTATTTAAAATTTTGATATTGTTATAAGAGAACTCTAGATTTTTGACTTTTAGTATAGGAGGTTTTTTATATATTTTATCATGTGTTTTAGCTCTGTCTTGTTTTGTGATTACAATAGATTCTTCTAAACTATTTTCATTTGTAGGCAATCTTTTAGGACGCGAATGTTTAGGTGGTCTGGAATTTAATAAAAGTTTTGTGTATTGCTTTTTTGGAGTGTTAAAAATCTGATTGCTAGAGCCCATTTCTTCAATTTCCCCTTGATTTAATACAAGAACATTTTCTGCAATATTTGAAACAAGTTGTAGGTCATGAGAAATAAAAATTATACTCATTTTTGTCTCTTTTTGAATTGATTTTAAAAGATGGATGATTTCTTTTTTAACTATTCCGTCCAAAGAAGTTGTTGGCTCATCTGCAATTAAAATTTTAGGATTACACGAAATAGCCATTGCTATCATTATTCTTTGTTGTTGGCCGCCACTAAGTTGATGAGGATATTTATTATAAAATGTTTCAGGATCAGTTAATTGAACTTTTTCTAACAATTTATATACCTTTTTTTTTGCGCTCTTCTTGTTTATAGACCTGTGGTTTAAAATGACTTCTATTATTTGTTCGCCACATTTCATGCTAGGATTTAGCGAACTCATGGGTTCTTGAAAAATAATAGAAATATCATTTCCTCTTATTTTTTCAAAATCAATAAAGTTTAAAGAGTTAATCGCCTTACCATTAAAATTTATTGAACCAGTTTTTACAACATTTTTTGAATTAAACAGATTAATAATAGAAAGAGCTGTGATGGATTTTCCACTTCCAGATTCTCCTACTATTCCTAAGATTTTATTTTTTTTTAATTCAAAGGATATGTTTTTTAAAATAGGAATTTCAGAAATTGAGATGGAAAGATTTTTTACTGAAAGAATTGGCATAGGTATCAGTTTGTAGAGTTTAGATCGAGCATTTTAAATGCTTCCTCAATATATATTTCTTCTTGAGTGTTTTCTTCCATCCTTCCAAGACGCACAATAAGTATATTTTGTTTGGGAAATACAATCACGTACTGTCCTAAATGTCCTCGCATAGCGAAATAATTCTTTTCTTTAAATTTCCCTAGCCAAAATCCATATCCATATTCAGGGCTTGAAACGAATCTAGGTGTCAGAGATTTTTTTACAAAAGCAGAATCCAATAACCTATTTCCGTTCCAAAGGCCATCGTCTTTATATAATTTTCCAAATCTAGCAAAATCTCTAGCATTAGAGTTAAAACAACAATACGCCTTTTCTGTATTTGTCTTAATGTTGTCAACTTGCCATAAAGCATTGTTCTCGGCACCCATAGGGTTCCAAAACCAATCATACACTAACTCTGATATTTTTTTATTTGTTGCTTTTTCAATGGTCATCGCTAAAAGTTGGGTATCACTACTTAGGTATTCAAACGATTCACCAGGCTTTTTGATAATAGGCCTTGATTTTACCAAATCATTTAAATTACTCCCAATATATGCTCTTGCTGTAACTCCAAAGATGTTAGTATAACTTTCATTCCATTTCATTCCAGAAGACATACTTGAAAGATCACCAATGGTTAGCTCTGAAGCAAAACCCTCATTATAATTAGTAATATAAGATCCAACCTTGTCATTTATATCGCTAAAATAGCCTTCTTGAATTGCTCTTCCCATGGTAGCTGAAACTATACTTTTGGACATAGAAAAAGAATTACTGTAGGAGTTTTTATTATATCCTTCATAATATTGTTCATACCATATTGAGTCGTTCTTAATAATTAAAAAAGCGATTGTTCCAAGGCTAGTATTTTTAGAATTTAATTTATCTGTTGAAATAGTTTCATTATAGTTTTTATGGATTGGCCATGCTTGTGGGCTTTCGCTTTTCGGAATTTCAATGTTATCAAAAAATTTGTAATCAGTTATATCAGCTTTGGTTCTTTGAATTTTATAAATAGTACCAACTAGTTCAGACAAATAAATCACTTCGGCTTTATAAATTATTGAAGCAATTAATATAATAGATCCAAAAGCATAAAAATAATTTCTTTTCATTAGTTAACTTTTTTTAAAGTTAACTAATTAAAGCAATTGAGTGGATAATTTTGAGGATTTGAAACGGGCAATAAAAATTAGATGATAATTTTTATGCGAAATAGTTAAATGATAATGTTAAACTTCCTTAATTAGATATATTATATATTGCCAATTAATTATTTTTTTAAATAATGATCAAAAAGCTGGATATTGAAGCAAACCTGTCCTTAAGAGCTAGAGTTTTTTTAGCAATGACTATTTTAATTGTTATAGCATTTTCATTAATATCAATAATTACTATTCCACAGTTTAAAACACAATCTGATGACTATCACGAACAACGTCTTGAAAGAAAAGAAGCACAAATTCAAAGAAGTATTGCATATTTTTTTCAGGAATCTAAAGAAAAAGTAAGTAGAATAAAACTAGATTCAATCTTAATAGAAAAAATATATCAAATAGCAGATGTTCAAAGCGTCAACTTTAGTATATACAACCTTAACGGGAGTTTAATCAATTCAACACTACCTAAAAAAGATTTAAACAATATTAGTTTAACTCTTTTGACTAAGATTTTAAAAAATAAAGATTCTAAAACAATTGAAATCACTAAAGCTGAAGACATTCAATATAGATCATCATACTCCCTTATTCTGGATGATCAGTTTAATCCGTTGTGGATTTTAAACTTACCTTATTATGATGATGATAACCTTAATACTTACGAGTTAGACTCTTTTATAATTATCCTTCTAGAAATTTATTTATTTTTATTAATTCTATCTATTGTTATTTCATATTTTGTTTCAATATACATTACTAGAGCAATTTCTGAAATTGCTTCTAAAATGAAGAAAACAAGGCTTGATAAGACGAATACTAAAATTGAAATAAAAGCAAGGAGCAAAGAAGTTTATAGCCTAGTTAGTTCTTATAATAAAATGGTTGACATGTTAGATGAAAGTGTGGAGAAATTATCCAAATCTAACAAGGAACAAGCTTGGAGAGAAATGGCAAAACAAGTAGCCCATGAAATCAAAAACCCACTAACCCCAATGAAATTAAGTATTCAAAGTTTTCAAAGAAGCTTTGATGTGAATGATAAAAATATTCATAATAAATTAGACGAATTTATTCAAACATTAGTTCAACAAATAGACACTATGAGTTCTATAGCTTCAGCTTTTTCAAATTTTGCAGAAATGCCAGCTCAGCTAGGAGAGAAAATAAACATAGTTCAGACTGTAAAATTGGCATTAGAAATATTCAAAGAAAAACACATAAATTTTACGTCGGATTATAATGATTTTCAAGTTAGTATAGACAGAACACAAATTGTTAGAATTATCACTAATCTTATTAAAAATGCAATAGAAGCTTGCGATAATATAGAAAATCCTATGATTCAGGTTTTTATAAAAAAGAACAAGAACAATGTTTTAATAGAAATTCAAGACAATGGAATAGGGATTTCAAAGGAATTAAGTAAAAAAATATTTGAGCCAAACTTTACAACTAAAAGTAGTGGAATGGGTTTAGGTTTAGGAATGGTTAAAAATTTAGTTAATTCGTACGGTGGAATAATCACTTTTAAATCTAAAGTCAATTCAGGCACGTCATTTATTATATCATTTCCTATATCAAAATAGAAAAATTATTTTGATAAAATCAAATTAACAGTGCTGGTTATAGGCTTGCTTAAGATTTTCACTAATTATTTCTGAGGATCTGCCTTCAATGTGGTGTCTTTCTAGCATATGAACTAATTCACCATTTTTAAAAAGCGCTATACATGGTGAGGAAGGGGGAAAAGGAATCATTAAATTTCTTGCCGAATCAGTAGCTTCTTTGTCAACACCAGCAAAAACAGTTAATAATTGCTCAGGTTTTTTATCATTATTTAAAGATTGCTTTATACCTGGTCTAGCATTAGCTGCCGCACATCCACATACCGAATTAACAATTAAGACTGCTGTGTTATTTTTAGAAACATGGGTTGTGACATCTTTAGAGGTTGTTAATTCAATAAACCCAACAGATGTAAGGTCCTCTCTCATTGGTTTAACTAGTTCAGCTGGATACATATTTAATTTTATTTTAAACAAAGATAAGAAAGATCTTAAAAACAAATCATTTTTAAAATGACATTTGTAAATTTGCAGGAATAAAATTTATTATGTCAAAATGGTTATTTGCTTTTTTAGGATTTAGTTTTTTTAGATTTCCTGGTGCTATTATAGGATATTTTTTGGGCACTATAGCAGAAAACTTTAGTTCAAAAAAACTTAATAAATCATATCTTAATAGGATTTCCTCTAAGGAGTTTGAATTAAACTTATTAGCATTAGCGTCCTTAGTCATTAAAGCAGACGGAAAAGTTACAAAACAAGAGCTGGATTACGTGAGAACTTATTTTGTTTCTGCTTATGGTAAAGAAAGGGCCAACGCAACTTTCAAAGTTTTTAATGATAGCCTTAAAAATATAGGGATATCTCCAATTAAGATCTCTTCTTTATTTAATTCTGCTCTAAACTATGAAAGTAGGCTTCAGGTCATACATTTTTTGTTTGGAATTGCTAAGGCAGATGGTATTGTTAGCAATTCAGAAATTGAAAAATTGTTAGAGTTCTCAAATTTGTTAAAACTTTCTTATGCAGATTTTCTTAGCATTAAAGCGATGTTTGTCAATGAAGTTGGCGGAGCTTATAGAATATTAGAAATTGAAAAATCTGCAACTAATCAACAAATAAAAAGAGCTTATAGAGATTTAGCAAAAAAACATCACCCAGATAAAGTTCAGCACTTGGGGACTGCATATGTGAAAGCTGCTCAAGATAAATTTCAAAAAATTCAAAAAGCATATGAAAGAATTAAACAAGAAAGAGGGTTTTAAATTAGTTTTAGTAGTTTTAAAATAGCTTTTTATTATGCAAGATTTTATTTTTTATTCTGAACTAGGTCTTTTTCACGTTTTAGACTGGAACGCATATGATCACTTATTGTTCTTAGCGGCTTTAACATTGCCATTTTCATTTAGGGAGGTAAAAACAGTATTTTGGTTAGTTACTTTGTTTACTTTTGGCCACACTTTTTCATTAGTTCTTTCTGCCTTTGAGATTTACAACCCACCTGAAAAGTTAATCGAGTTATTAATTCCATTAACAATATTAATTGCAGCTTTAAGCAACATTGTAAGAAATAAGAGTTTTAACTCAAGCAAAAACTTAGAATTAGGATTCTCTTTATTTTTTGGATTAATTCATGGGTTTGGATTTGGAAATTATTTTAATCAAATAACATTTCCAGTAGACTCTAAGTTAATTCCTTTATTGGGTTTTGCAACTGGCGTGGAGTTTTCACAATTAATTATTGTATTAGGAATTTTGTTTGTTAATTTGGCATTAACAAAATGGAATTTAATCTATTTATCTAAATACAGAGTTTTTAGTTCAGTCGTTATTATAGGAGTTTCAATAATTATGATTTTAAATATGTTATAAAATGGAAAAGAATAAACAGAAAAAATATGATATAGCTTATTTGAAGATGGCTTTGGAGTGGGCAAAATTATCCCACTGTAAAAGGAGACAAGTGGGGGCTTTAATTGTTAAAGATAAAATGATCATTTCTGATGGATATAATGGAACCCCAACTGGATTTGAAAACATTTGTGAGGATGATGAAAACTACACTAAATGGTATGTTCTTCATGCAGAAGCTAATGCTATTATGAAAGTCTCAGCCTCAACTCAGTCAAGTAAAGGAGCTACATTGTATATCACCCTTTCTCCTTGTAAGGAGTGTAGTAAACTTATTTTTCAATCAGGGATTAATAGACTAGTTTATTACAAAGAATACAAAGATAGATTGGGATTAGATTTTTTGAAAAAATCAGGAATAGAAATTACTCATATTGAAGATTTTTAACTTTTAATTTTCTCCTTTATTTTTTTAGATAAATGAAGAATAACTAAAAGAATAATAGCACATGAACATGCTAGCACTCCAATTAAAGCAACTTGACTATCGTTAGAATAAATATTTTCAAAATCTAATTTACTTATATTGAAAATTAATAAGGCAATCGCTAATATTATAAAAATGTAATTTTTCATACTAATTAAAATAATCCTTGAATATTGCTAGCAAATAATTTAACAGCAATAGCCATTAGAATTACACCAAAAACCTTTCTTATAACTCCTATTCCCGCCTTACCTAAAATTTTTTCAATTATTCCAGAAAATTTAAGTACCAAATAAACAAACAGAATATTCACAATAATTGCTATTATGATATTAACCACATGAAATTCTGCCCTAAGAGATAGTAAGGTGGTTAGTGTACCAGCCCCAGCAATTAAAGGAAATGCAATAGGAATTATTGATGCTGTTTCGGGAGTCTCATCTCTGTAAAGAGAAATTCCTAAAACCATTTCTAATGAAATAAAAAAAATAACAAAAGAACCGGCAACTGCAAAAGAATTAACATCAATACCGATTATATTCAAAATTTCTTCTCCAATAAACAAAAAGGCAATCATTATTACTATTGAAACAATTGATGCTTTTTCAGATTGAATATGCCCTACTTTCTTTTTAAGAGAAATAATTATAGGAACACTTCCAATTATGTCAATAACTGCAAAAAGAATCATTCCAACTGTTAAAATCTCTTTAGCGTTAACCATTTAATTAATTTTAAGCAAATATAATTTATAATAAAATGATTTCCTTAACATATTTATTATTTTCATCAAATGTTTAGAATTGATAACACTTTAGTTTCTGAAGAAATAATCGAAAAAAATTTTCAGTGTAATATTTCTGCTTGCAAAGGAGCCTGTTGTATTGAAGGTGAGGCGGGGGCTACGCTTGAAACAAAAGAAGCAGAAATGATAAAGAATAATTACAATAAAATATCATCATATTTAAGTGACGCTGCAAATAAAATAATTAAATCTAAAGGTCCTTTTTTGAAACTAAGTGATGGAAGTATAGAGGCTCCTTTACTAAACGATAAAGCTTGTGTATATGTTCACTATCAATCAAATGGAACTTTGTCTTGTGGAATTGAAAAAGCTTATAATGATAAAAAAATTAATTTTAATAAACCAATATCTTGTCACCTTTATCCTATTAGAATAAAAGAATATTCAGAATTTACGGCGGTAAACTATCATGATTGGAGTATTTGTTCCGACGCATGTTCTCTTGGAGCTGAATTAAAAAAACCTGTTTTTGAATTTGTTAAAGAGGCTTTGATTCGGAAGTTTGGAAACGAGTGGTATAATTCACTTGAAAAAATCTCTAAAAAATTATTAAAAAACACTTAAAATTTTACTTGGTTTTTAAAATAAACTTCATGAAATATCACTAACTTACTTTTAGACAGAAGTTTATAATATTACACTCAACTTTTAATCATTTTTTTTGTTAAGAACTAAGGCACTTTGTGAATAAGTACTCCTTTCATTTTTGGAAACATTTTAGAATCTTTGTTAGAAACAATAACTAATAACAATCACTCATTTTATATTATGCTAGTTGATGAATCAATTTTACAAGAAAACATGAACAGATTTGAAATTGATAAAAATGGAGTGGAATAATGGGAATCGAAAAAAAAATAATAATATTTAAATCCACTTGTTATAACGTTTTTTTTGGAGTTAGAATTGGTTAAATGCAAATTGTAATAGGATTTTTGTTGGGGAAGAACTAGCCAAAAAAACTTTAAATACTTGAAGTACGAAACAAATAATTTTCTTTTTTTAATTGATAAATGTTTAAAAAAAAAGTAAAATTTATGTTGAAAGTTTTGTTAAAAACTTATAAAGTTACCAT
>CAJWFY010000001.1 GCA_913031655.1 uncultured Flavobacteriaceae bacterium | reverse complement strand
CCATTGTATTTATATTGTTTTTTTTATTTTTTCAAAATCTAACAATTTCACAATCGTTAGAAAATAAAAACGTATTAGTAATATATCAATTAGACCCTTATCACCAACCAAAGTTGTTTGTTGAAAAAGTTTCAAAATGGCTTGAAACGCAAAAAGCCAACACTATTGTATCAAATAATCTCAATACTTATTCTAATGAAAAACTAATGGATTCAATTGACCTTGTTATTCAATCAGTAACAATGGGTAAACTAACTTCATCTCAGGAAAAAGGATTAACTAACGCAATTAAATCTGGAACAGGAATTGCAGGTTCTCATGGTGGTCTTGGAGATTCTTTTCGAGAAAACACTTCATATCAATTTATGATAGGAGGACAGTTTGTTAGTCATCCTGGCGGAAAAGTAAAATACACAGTTGAATTTACTAAACCTAAAACCTTATTAAATAAGGGTATCAAAAACTTTGAGATAAATAGTGAACAATACTACATGCATATAGATCCATCTATTAATATTTTGGCTTCAACAAAATTTAGTGGTGAGCAGTATTCTTGGATAAAAAATAATGAAATGCCAGTATGTTGGACTAAAATTTTTGGAGAAGGCAGAGTCTTTTATCTTTCAGTGGGACATTCACCAGATAATTTTGATATTCCTGAAGTTTGGGAGTTGTTAACTAGAGGGTTTAAATGGGCTAGTAAAAATTAAAAAGCTTGAAGGTTAATTAATTCTTGTTTTTTAAAATGACGCCACTTTCCTCTAGGTAAATCTTTTTTAGAAATATTAGAGTAAAGCACTCTGTCTATTGATATTACTTTATAACTGTATTTCAAAAATAAGTCTTCAATATCTTTAACTTGTTTTATTGATAGTTCTAACCCAATCTCATTTTTACTCGCTCCACCAACATGGTTAATATTTTTGATTTGAAAATCAGTTTCATTTTTAATAGACTCTTTGTCGAACTCTTTAAGATCAGAATCTAAAATTACATGAAAAAGTTGCTTTAAATTATCAACTTTATCAGACATGCGTTTAATAAAATCTTGATTATTAGAAAAAATCATTAGTCCCATATAATTTTCATTCATAAAATCTAAAGACTGTAAATCATGGAATTCTTCAAAAGGTAATAAACTAAAAATATTTTTTTTATTATCTAAATTAATAGAATGAAACCCTTTAGGCTTATTTAAAATAATATAAACGGGCTTGTTTAAAGAAATGTTATTGCCATCTAGCTTGACATCATCTTTAACAGAAACCTTAGTGCCTAATTTAACAATAACTTTATCGTTTACAGTAACTCTTCCTTGAACTATAAAATTATCTGCTTCCCTCCTATTACAATGACCTGAATTAGAAATGAATTTATTTAACCTAATTAGCTTTTCATCGTCCATTTTATATAGTTATATATTTTGCAATATAATACTAAAAAGACCTACAATAATCAAAATCTTTAATGAATTATGAAGTAATAGATAGTGTTTTTTTGAATTAAATTTCCATAAAATATACATGAAAAAAATAAAAAATGGGTTTATTAGTATATAGTAATAAATCATTAAAGAAATTTCATGATTTATTACCAACCAAAAAGAGATCAAACAAGCGGTGACTATATAAAATGTAATATATATTTTAGTGGTTTTTTCACCATACTTAACAGGTATAGTATCGTATTTCATAGTTAAATCGCCCACTAAGCTTTCTAAATCTTTTATCAATTCTCTAATTAAAATTATAAAAAATAGAAAAGAGGCATGCGTTAAAATTTCAGAAGAGAAATTTTTGTAATAAAGTGTTATTGCAAAAAATGGAGTTATTGATAATGCAACTGATAAGAAGTTTCCAATAAATGGATAACGACTAATTCTGATTGAATAAAAAAGAATTCCTAAAATGTATAAACTAAAAAACAATAATGCCTTTAGAGAAACCATAAAGGAAAAAAATAAAGTTAAAATATTTAAAAAAACATATCCATTTAATTTGGTTCTTCCTGAAATTTCTTTTTCTAAGATTGTTTTTAAAGGCCTATTTATTAAATCTTTATCAGAATCATAAACATTGTTTATAATATATCCAGCGGAAATTGAACAAACAGAAGATAAGATTATTAGCCAGATGTTTAAATCAATTAGTACAGTAGAATACTTTTGATTTTCTGAAAAAATAAAAATTGAAGAGGTTAACTGAGCAAATACAATAAAAAGAATATTATACCCTCTAACAACTGAAAATAGACTTAATAATTTAAATAAAAATCTTTTATTTAAAAAAGAAACAATCATTAGAAATTATATACTACCTCTAACTTATAGTCACTTAATGCAGCTTTAGCTTTTTCGAAATCTTGTGAAAATCCTAATATATAACCACCACCACCAGACCCACAAAGCTTTAAAAAGTAGTCATTAGATTCTATCCCTTTAGCCCAAATATTATGAAAATTTTCAGGAATCATAGGTTTAAAGTTTTCTAAAACTACTTTTGATAATTTTTTAATGTTTGAGAAAAGTGATTTAAAATCTGCATTTAAAAAATCTTCTACACAATTATCAGTTGTATGAATAAAATCTTCTTTAATCATCTTACTATAATCTTTGTTTTTCATTGATTCAAAAAATATTTCGACCATTGGAGCTGTATCGCTTGACTCCCCACTATCTAATAAAAATACCGCTCCTTTTCCATTAATTGACTGAGAAGGTATTCCAGTAGTTTCTATTTTATTTTTTGAATGTATAAGAATCGGTAAACTTAGATAGCTATTTAAAGGATCTAATCCGGACGATTTTCCGTGAAAAAAAGATTCCATTTTAGAAAAGATATTTTTTAAAACTAAAATTTTATTTTTAGTTAAATTTTCAAGAATTGTTATCTTGTTTTGAGCATATCTATCGTAAACAGCAGCTACTAATGCGCCACTACTTCCAACTCCGTAACCCTGAGGAATAGTACTGTCAAAATACATGCCTTTATCCAAATCTTCATTAATCTTATTGAGATCAAAAACCACAATATTTTTATCAATCTTAGAAATAAAATCTTTGAATAATTTTAAATTTTTATTTGATTTACTTACTTCCTCTACAGATAAATCTCCCAATTTAAACCCTCCCTTAAAAAAATTATATGGGATAGACAATCCTTTAGAGTTTTTTATAATACCATACTCTCCGAATAGTAGAATTTTTGAATAAAAAAGAGGAGCTTTCATTTTGTAAAATTATAACTTATTTGGACCAACACCTATCTTATCATTTATAAATTCACCATTCTCGCAATAATCAACAAGATTTGAAGATATAAAGTTCTGTATTTCATCATATTCAAGTTGAGGATACAGCAAGTGAATATTAGCCCCTGCGTCAAGAGTAAAGCAGATCTTTGAATTATATTTTTTTCTATATTTCCATACTTCGTTAATAATGTGTAATGTATTTGGTTTCATTAAAATAAAGGAAGGATTAGAAGTCATCATCATCGCATGTAAAGACAAAGCTTCCAACTCAACTATTTTAATGAACAGATCATAATTTCCAGTTTCTAAAGCATTTTTGATTTGTTCCAAATTAAAATGAGCTTGGTTTATTCTATCATTAGAAAATGAATGACCATCCATCAAGCCATGACCCAAAGAACTTGAAACATCTTTTTTCCCTTTATCAACAAGCAATACCGTATCATTAATATCTCTAAAAATAATATTAATTTCGTTTGGATATTTGATTGCATATAAATCATTGCTTTCTTTAAATAGCTTGCTTGAACCCCAAAATGAAATTGGTCCCATTGTGCTTCTGCAAGCACTTCCTGATCCTAACCTAGATAAAAAAGAAGCTTTTTTAAAAAAAAATTCATTTTCAGTTTTTGGATTTAATTTTTTTTCAATATCCATTATTGATAGTGAAAGTGCACTGTAAAAAGAAGCTGAAGAAGCAATGCCGCTACTGTGCGGAAAAGAATTACTAGATTCAATTATTAATTTTAAATTTATTAAATATGGACAGTAATGTTTAATTCTGTCTAAAAAAATTGACAACTTACTCTCAAAACTAATTTCTCTTTTCCCCTCAAATAATAAGCTAAAATTAAAATCATTATTTAATGAAATCTCAGATTGATACGAAAGTCTTGTTTTAGAATAGCAATTACTCAAAGTTAAACTCAAAGATGGATTCATTGGGATTTGATCTAGCTTTTTTCCCCAGTATTTGACTAAGGCTATATTGCTTGGTGATTGCCATTGTGACACTCCAGTTATGTTCTTATTTTCTAATGAACTGTAAACAAACATTTCATTCATAAATTATTCAATTGATTTTATTATTGAATTATCTGTTTTTCTTTTTGATCCATCAAAACCCTGAACACCAGAAACTGTTGTGTATTTTAAAATATTTTTTTTATCAGGAAATATTAGTTTAAATGCAGCTTGACACATTAAAGTGGCTTCATGAAAACCGCATAATATTAATTTTAATTTTCCTGGATAAGTATTAATATCTCCGATTGCAAAAATCCCTGGAATATTGGTTTGATAATCAAGTGAATTATTCACTACTATTGAGTTTTTTTTAATTTCTAGACCCCAATCAGCGATCCCCCCTAATTTAGGGATCAATCCAAATAAAGGAATAAAATAATCTGTTTCAATTAATTTTTCCGAGCCATTATATTTAACCGACAGACTTTCCAGTTTGTCAACTCCGTTTAGCTGAAATACTTCACTTGGCGTTATGACTTCAATTAGAGATTTATTTTTTAAAGCTTGTACTTTTTCTACTGAATCATAAGCTCCCCTAAATTCGGTTCTTCTATGAATTAAAGTAACTTTTTTAGCTATTTTAGAGAGCTCGATTGTCCAGTCCAAAGCGGAGTCCCCTCCTCCAGATATTATAACTTTTTTATCTTTAAATTGATTAGGGTCCTTTATCATATAACTTACGCCTTTACCCTCAAAAAAAGTAATATTTTCAATTGGGGGTTTTCTAGGCTCAAAACTCCCTAACCCTCCAGCAATAGCAACAACTTTAGAATTGTGTATTGAACCTTTGTCAGTGATAACATCAAAAGATCCGTCTTCATTTTTAATTAACTTCTCAGCTGTTTCTCCAAGTGAATAGCCGGGACTAAATGGTTTAATTTGTTCTAATAAATTATCAATTAATGATCCTGCCATAATTTCTGGCATTCCTGGAATATCATAAATTGGCTTTTTTGGGTATATTTCAGAACACTGTCCTCCAGGCTTTTCTAAAGCATCAATAATATGACATTTTAGGCCTAAAAGACCAGCTTCAAAAACAGTGAATAATCCAACGGGGCCTGAACCTATAATTAAAATATCAGTTTTAATTTTATGCATTCTTTTTAACTAATATTTATTACTTCCTTAATTTGAGGAGCATGCTTCTTGATAGTCAATTCTACTCCATTTTTTAAAGTCATTTGGTTTACAGAGCAACTTACACAATTACCTAGAAGTTTAACTTTTACTATATCATCAATAATAGACAATAGTTCAATGTTTCCTCCGTCAGACTCTAAGAAAGGTCTTATTTCACTTAAAGCTTCTTCAACTTTGAGGGTTAATGTTTCTTTATTCATAATATTTATTTAATAGCTGAACAGCCTGACATTGTTGTTATTTTAATAACCTCAGTTTCAGGAAGTTTATTATTTCGTTTTAAAAGTTCCGAAAGCATGTTTTTCGAAATATCATTAAACACACTTTGAATTTCAGTTTCATCTTGTAAAGCAGCTGGCCTACCACAATCACCAGATTCTCTAATACTCTGAATAAGAGGAATTTCCCCTAGAAAAGGAACTCCTAAATCAGTTGATAAATTTTTAGCCCCTTCTTTTCCAAATAAATAATATTTATTATTTGGCAATTCTAAAGGAGTGAAATATGACATATTTTCGATAATACCCAAAACAGGAACATTGATATTCTCTTGATTGAACATTGAAACACCTTTTCGCGCATCAACCAATGCAACATTTTGTGGAGTACTAACCACTACAGCTCCAGAAATCGGTAAAGACTGCATAATACTAAGATGAATATCGCCAGTTCCTGGTGGTAAATCTATCAATAAAAAATCTAATTCCCCCCAAGCAGCATCAAAAATCATTTGATTTAATGCTTTTGAAGCCATTGGACCTCTCCAAATAACAGCCTGGTCTAATTTTGTGAAAAAGCCTATTGATAAAATTTTGATTCCAAAGCTTTCAACTGGTTTCATCTTAGATTTTCCATCGATATTTACCGCCAAAGGCTTGCTATCAAAAACATCAAACATAACTGGGATTGATGGGCCATAAATATCCGCATCTAAAATACCTACATTAAATCCCATCTCAGAAAGTGAGATAGCTAAATTAGCAGTAACTGTTGATTTACCAACCCCACCTTTTCCGGAAGAAACGGCAATTATATTTTGAACACCATCTAACTTCCTATTTGTATTTAAAATTGTGTTAGGAGATTTTTTTATTAGCTTAAAATTAATTTTAACATCAATATCTTCGCTAAACTTATTTTGAATTGAGTTTAAAATTTTTAATTTAATTTTATTCTTTCCTTGTAAAGAGGGATTATTAGTGTTTAAATCGATTATGATTTCTTTATCAAAGACTAATACATTTAGAACTGCATTATCAGAAACAATATCTATTTTCTGATTATCAAAATAAATAGTTTTTAATACTTCTAAAATTTCTTCTTTATTGGGTTTCAAAATTAAATAAAATTTAAAATCATTCTAAATTGTAAATATAAGCTTAAGAATATAATTTATTGTAATTCATCGAAAGGATCCCAAAAAATAATTTTAAAATTCAATACTTGATCATTTTCTACCTTAACTCCTTCACTTTCTAGAAGTTGCTTCATTAAGTTAATTCCAAAAAAATGTTTTTTACCTGTTAAGAGCCCTATTCTATTTACAACTCTATGAGCAGGGATATCTTCTTTTAAATGAGAAGCGTTCATGGCCCAACCCACTACTCTTGCACTTTTTTTTGAGCCCAAATAATTTGCAATTGCTCCATAAGTAGTAACTCTTCCATAGGGTATTTTTAAAGCTACATCATATACTTTATCAAAAAAATCTGAATTTTTTGAACTATCATTCATCATGAAAATTAAATCCGATATAAGAAATATTTTTATTTAGTTTTGAAAAAATAGTTTCATAATGAGTTTTAATATTTATAACTTCCTCAGGAGCATTAAGGTTTTTATAAATATCATGGTTAGAATTTAAAGGTTTGATTGACATGCCCTCAAGAAGCCCTAGAGTATAACCATGAAGAAATTCACTATCAGTTTTTAAGTGTACTATTCCTTTAGGTTTTAATATTTTTTTATATAATTCCAAAAAAGCAGGATTAGTTAATCTATGCTTTCTTCTTTGGAATTTAATTTGTGGATCAGGAAATGTTAACCAAATTTCACTCACTTCATCAGTCTTGAAAACAAAGCTAATTAATTCAATTTGTGTTCTTAAAAAACACACATTATCTAATTTTTCTTCATTTGCAGTTTTAGCTCCTCTCCAAAATCTAGCTCCTTTTATATCAATACCAATATAATTTATAAAAGGATTTTTTTTAGCTAAATTAACAGTATACTCTCCCTTTCCACAACCCAGCTCAACTACAATAGGATTGTTGTTTTTAAAAATTAAATCATTCCAATTTCCCTTAAATTTAAATTGATTTGACATTAATTCCTCTCTTGTAGGTTGAATTACATTAGAAAAATTTTCATTTTCAATAAATTTCTTGAGCTTATTTTTACTTCCCAAAAATCAATAGTTTTAGTTAAAAAACAAATTTAAAATAATTACTTGGATTTTTCTAAAGTAAAAGAAAATTCAGAACCCACACCATGATCACTTTCAACATATATTTTTTCATCATGTGCATCAATTATATGCTTGACAATTGCTAAACCCAGTCCAGATCCACCGGTTTTTCTATTTCCTGAATTATCGATTCTATAAAATCTTTCAAAAAGTCTTTTAAAATGTTTTTTTTGTATGCCATTTCCATTATCAGTAATTCTAACAATGATTTTATTTTCAGTAATATCTTGTATTGTCACTTCTGTGGTGCCAGATTCTTTACCGTATTTGACTGAATTCTCAATTAAATTTGTTAAAACTTGATGAATTTTTTCTTGGTCTGCAATTACTTGTACAGATTTAAATTTAACATCTAAAGAAAAAGATATTTTTTTTATACTTGACTGAATTTCTAACATTTCAAAAACATTATTTACCAAAGAAATAATGTTAAAGGTTGATTTTTCTAATTTTAAATCATCTGATTCCAGTTTCGTAATTAAATCTAAATCTTTAACTATAAAAATCAATCTTTCTATTGATTTTTCGGCGATTTTAAGATATTTTAAATTAACTTTTTCATCTTTTAAAGCGCCATCAATTAAGGTTAATAAATAACTTTGTGATGTAAACAAAGGAGTTTTTAATTCATGTGCTAAATTTCCTATAAAATCTCTTCTGAAATTTTCTTTTTGTTGCATTGATTTAATTTCAGTTTCACTTTCTTTTGAAAATATCTTGAGCTGTTCAACCAATTCATCCATGTTGGTTGAAACCAAAACACTTTGTTCAGTTTCTTGATTTGAAACTAAATCTTTATATAGGTTTTTTATTTTTTTTAAAACAAAAGATTCTAAATAAAAATAAATTATAAAAAAATAAAGAGTAAACAATATGATTATTAAAGTCAATAGCTCTACAACGCTATTAATCAAAAACATATCATTATTAGTGCCATATGCACTAAACAAATAAATTACTATTATAGTAAAAACAGATAATAGAAATGACAATAAAAAAGATTGAAGTTTAGATTTATTAAATGATGACATAACATTACTGGGTAAACGAATAGCCCACTCCTTTTATAGTTTTAAAATACGAATCTCCGAATTTTTCTCTTAATTTTCTAATATGAACGTCAATAGTTCTATCTCCAACAATAACTTGTGCTCCCCACACTTTATCCATTATTTCATCTCTTGTATATACATGTCCTGGCTTGGATGCTAACAAGAAAAGTAATTCAAATTCTTTTCTAGGAAGTCTTAAGTCTATTTCGTTCTTAATTACTGAATACGTATTTCTGTTTATAATTATTTTTCCTAAATCAATAACGTTATTTTCTACTTTAATTGATCTTATTCTTTTCAAAATAGAATTTATTTTCATTAAAAGAATCTTAGGTTTTACTGGCTTTGAAATATAATCATCAGCTCCACTGTCAAATGCTGAAATTTGAGTAAAATCTTCATTTCTTGCGCTTAAAAAAATAATCATTGTATTACTTAAAGATGATATTTTTTTTAATTGAGAGCAGGCTTCAATGCCATCCATTACAGGCATCATTACATCAAGCAAAATTATTTCAGGTATAAATGATTTAGCTTTTTTTATTGCTACTTTTCCATTATTTGCACTTTTAACTTCATAACCAGCTAAAGATAAGTTGTACCTTAAGATCTCAATAATATCCGGATCGTCATCAACAATAAGAATCTTAGGGGTTCTTTGCATTTTTTAATTTTTATTAAAAATAATATTTTTTAAATCTTTTTGTTTTAATTAACTATAATTTAATATGGCATTTTATATTAACTTTATACAGATAAAAACCCAAGACTTAAAGTTGAAATAAAAAATTGGATTCACTGAAAATTTCCTCACAATTAGATTTTAAAAATAAAGCTCTTGCTTTATTTAACAAACAGTTTAACTACAATTCTACATACAATAGGTATTGTAAGTTATTGAAAATACAACCAAATCAAATAAAAGAGCTAAACCAAATACCTTTTATTCCTATTCAATTTTTTAAAACACATAAAATCGTTTCAAATAATAAACGGATTACTCACTTGTTTAAAAGTAGCGGAACCACTGGAAGACGAAGCACTAACTATGTCAGTGATATTGATTTATACAAAAAAAGTTTCAGAAATTGTTTTGAGTTTTTTTATGGGCCAGTTCAAGATTTTGTTTTTTTAGGACTTTTACCCTCATATTTAGAACAAAAAAATTCTTCTTTAGTATTTATGATTAATGATTTTATAAAGCATTCGAAACATGAGGAAAGTGAATTTTATTTGAAGGATTATAAAAAACTTTATAGCACATTAATTAAACTAAAAAAAGAAAAAAAGAAAACGGTTTTATTTGGTGTAAGTTATGCTTTAATAGATTTTATTGAAAATTTCGCTCTGGATCTAAGTGGATTTAATATTATAGAAACTGGAGGGATGAAAGGAAGAAGAAAAGAAATAACAAGAGAAGAATTACACAATAAATTATCAAAAGGTTTCAATGTCAAAAATATCCACTCTGAATACGGTATGACTGAATTATTTTCTCAAGCTTACTCATTAAAACAGGGGGTTTTTAAAAACCCACCTTGGATGAAAACATTAGTTAGAGATGTTAATAATCCTTTTTCAGTTTCATATAGCGGAAAAGGAGCAATTAACTTTATAGACCTGGCTAATATTAATTCCTGTGCTTTTATTGCTTCAGACGATATAGGGGAGGTTTTTGATGATTCAGGTTACAAAATCAGTGGAAGATTAAGTGAGTCTGACATAAGGGGATGTAATCTTATGTTTAACTAAATGATATTAAAAAATAATTTTTCTTTCCTCTTTGTGCCAAAAAATATTTATCACAAACCAAATTATTTTTTGAAAAAATATAAGTACTATCAATCTTTTCTTTATTAACTGAAATAGAGTTTTCTTTAATAGCCCTATTTATTTCTGATTTTGACGAAAGAAATCCTGCTTCTAAAAGTAATTCATGAACAGATGGATTACCGTTTAAATAGTCAAGCTGTAAGTTAGCATTAGGAACACCCTCAAATACATCTAAAAACGTTTCTTCATCTAATTGACTTAAATCTTCTGACGTAGATTTGCCAAACAAAATATTTGAAGCTAATATTGATTTTTCTAAATCTTCTTTTGAATGAACTAATTCTGTAAGGTAATTTGCAATAACCTTTTGTAAAGTTCTTAAGTGAGGAGCTTCTTTATGTGTTTTAATAAATTCATTTATTTCTTCTTCTTTATAAAAAGTGAAAATTTTAACATACCTAATCGCATCTTCATCAGAAATATTAAGCCAATATTGATAAAATTTATAAGGAGAAGTTTTTTTTCTGTCCAACCAAACATTACCATCTTCTGTTTTTCCAAATTTAGTTCCGTCTGCTTTTGTTATTAAAGGACAAGTTAAAGCATAGACTTTATTACCTGTTTTTTTTCTAATCAGTTCAGATCCGCTTGTAATATTACCCCACTGATCACTTCCACCCATTTGAATATTACATTTTTTTTCAGTAAATAAATGATAGAAATCATAGGCTTGAATAAGTTGGTACGTGAATTCAGTAAATGACATGCCTTCTTTCGAATCACTTGACAATCTTTTTTTTACTGAATCTTTAGCAATCATATAATTTACTGTTAAATGCTTCCCAGCATCTCTAATAAAATCTATGAGGTTAATATTTTTAAACCAATCATTATTATTGCATATGATAGCTGTATTTTCGTTTTTTGAATTAAATTTTAAAAATTTTGAAAGTTGAGCTTGAATTCCTCTAATATTCTTATCTAAATCCGCTTTGCTTAATAAATTTCTTTCAGAAGATTTACCAGAAGGATCTCCAATCATTCCGGTGGCTCCCCCTATTAATACAATTGGTGTATGTCCATGTTTTTGAAAGTGCATTAATATTAATATTTGAACTAAACTTCCAATGTGTAAAGAATCAGCTGTAGGATCAAATCCTATATATCCATTACAAGATTTTTCTAGTAATTTTTCTTCACAGCCTGGAACGATATCTTGAAGCATCCCTCTCCATCTTAATTCTTTTACAAAGTTTGTTCTCACGATTTAAATTTTTACAAATATATATCTCTTATATTAAAGAAAAAAAGTTAAACAATAAATAGTAAATTAGACATATGATTTTAGTAACAGGAGGAACAGGCTTAGTAGGGTGTCATTTATTATATTTATTAGCAAAAAAAAATGTAAAAATAAAAGCTCTTCACAGAAAAAATAGTAAAATAGATGTAGTTAAAAAAGTATTTTCTTATCATTCAGAAAATTATGAAGAACTATTTAAAAAAATAAGTTGGATTGAAGGAGACATTAATGATATTGAAAGTCTTTCTAATGCTTTTAAAAATGTAACTGAAGTTTACCATTGTGCTGCATTTATTTCTTTCGATTCAAAAGATTTAAATTCTCTTAAAAAAATTAATGTTGAAGGAACAGCGAACATCATTAATTTCTCTTTAGATAATAAAATAGATAAACTATGCTATGTGAGCTCTATTGCTGCAATAGGAGAAACCAAAACTAAAGCTATTGATGAAGATTGTAAGTGGGAAGAAACTGCAAACCCTTATTCTGTAACAAAATACAATGCAGAAATGGAAGTTTGGAGAGGGATTTCTGAGGGTTTAAATGCGGTTATTGTAAATCCTGGTGTGATTGTAGGAAGTGGATTTTGGAAACGAGGAAGTGGTGCATTTATTACTCAAATAAGTAGAGGAATGAAATATTACCCAGCTGGCTCAACAGGATTTATTTGTGTAGAAGATGTAGTTGAAATAATGCATGAATTAATGTCTAAGAGTATTTTCTCAAAACGATTTATTTTAGTAGCTGAAAATTGGTCTTATAAAGATTTCATAACCAAAGTCTGTTCTCATTTAAAACTAAGTCCACCAATAAAAAAAGCGGGTAAAAGTTTAATGAGATTAGCCTTAATATTTGATATTTTAAATAGCTGGTTTAATAAAAAAAGGAGGAAATTAAGCTTAGCCAGTATAAATTCTAGCCAATCTATAAACAAATATTCTAACAAAAAAATAAAGTCTGAACTAGATTACTCTTTTAAAAATATTAAAAAATCAATTGAAGAAACTTGTTTGAATTTTAAAAAGTAATTATTTTAATGAGTCCCTTCTTTTTATTGTTAAGATATCCAGTTCATTTGTCAATGAATCTTTCAATTGCTTAAGTCTGTGTTCTAATTTTGCATATATTTTTAAATACTGTTTTGGGTTTGATGCGTAATATAAATTACTGTTAGTAAACTTCAAGCTATCAATCTCGTGTTTGTCAAAAAGAAATGAATCATTAATATTATAATAATTTAAATCAGATCTGTTATTATAAGCTCTGCTTGAGTTAATAATATTGATGTCAAATAAAAAATTTATCATTTCATCTTCACTCATTAAATCAGTAGGCTTAGAATTATCATTGTTAGAACAAGCAATCAATAAACCTAAAATTAGTAAGTAAGTTATTTTATTCATCTATCAAAAGTTAACTGTTTTCCGTATAATTTTTCATCAAACACTCCGTCATTATAAACTAATTTTCCATTCACAAAAGTTTGATAAACCTTGGACTTGAACTCAATTCCTTCAAAAGGTGACCAATTACATTTATATAAAATATTATTTTTATTGACTTTCCATGGCTTATCCAAATCTATTAAAACTAAATCAGCATAATAACCTTCTCTAATAAAACCGCGATCGGAAATTTGAAAAAGATCGGCTGGATTGTGACACATTTTAGTCACAATTTTTTCTAATGAAATCTTGTTATTTAAATGATGTTCAATCATAGATACTAAGGCATGCTGAACTAAAGGGCCACCGGATGGACATTCTAAATAACTATTTGACTTTTCTTTTATTGTATGAGGTGCATGATCACTAGCTATTATATCAATTCTATCATTGTTTAATCCTTCCCACAAAGCATCTCTATCTTCTTTTGTTTTAATTGCTGGATTCCATTTTATATAAGATTGTTTTTCTTTATAATCTTCATCAGAAAACCATAAATGGTGTACACAGACTTCAGATGTTATTTTTTTTTCTTTTAAAGGAATGTTATTTTCAAAAAGTAAGGATTCACTTCCTGTAGATAAATGAAAAACATGTAATCTAGCTCCTGTTTCTTTAGCTAGTTTTATAATTCTTTTAGTAGACTTTAAGCACGCCTCTTCGGATCTTATAATTGGGTGCAGTTCAAATGGGATATTCGATCCATATTTAGATTTATATTTATTAATGTTTTCATTTATAATTTTTTCATCTTCACTATGAACAGAAATTAATAAATTTGTATTTAAAAAAATATTTTTCAAGACAGCTTCATCATCAACTAACATATTTCCTGTTGATGAGCCTAAAAATAATTTTAAACCAGCTACTTTTTTAGAATCAATTTTCTTTATCTCATCTAGATTATTGTTTGTACCACCAAACATAAAAGAATAATTGGCATAAGAATTTTTTTCAGCTATTTTAAATTTATTGTTTAGTTCTAGTAAAGTTGTTGTTTGCGGAATTGTATTAGGCATTTCTATAAAAGAGGTTATTCCACCTGAAACAGCAGCTTTAGATTCTGAGTTTATTGTTGCTTTGTGTGTTAATCCAGGTTCTCTAAAATGTACCTGGTCATCTATTACGCCTGGGATTAAAAATTTGCCTTTGGCATCAATAACTTTAAAGTCTGGAGCATTTTTTATATTTTTCGATATCTTAAAAATTATATCATTTTTAATTAAAAGATCAGATTCAAAAATCTTTTCTTCATTAATAATTTTAGCATTTTTAATTAAAATTTTTGTCATAAATTATTTATTGATATTATAAAAAAAACTGTAAAATTTCATTCTTATTAAACCAAAAACTGCTTCATAAATTATATCCCCATTCATTTTAGAATCTCCACGTTCTCTATCTTTAAAAATTATAGGTATTTCTAAAATTTTGAATCCATTTTTAAACGCTTTAAATTTTAATTCTATTTGAAAAGCATAACCATTAAAAAGTAAAGTTTTTAAATTAATTGTTCTTAAAACTATATTTTTATAACCTACAAATCCTGATGTAGCATCTTTAACCGGAAGTCCAGTAATGACTCTAGAATATATTGAGGCAAAATATGATAGAATTATTCTGCTTAAAGGCCAGTTAACAACATTTACTCCATTAACATATCTAGAACCTACAACTACATCACAATTAGATTTTTCAAGAGCTTGATGCATCCTCTCTAAATCTTTTGGATTATGAGATAAGTCTGCGTCCATTTCAAAAATATAATTATAATTATTCTCTAAGGCCCACAAAAATCCTTCTGTGTAAGCTTTTCCAAGACCTTCCTTTGATTTTCTAGAAAGAAGAAACACACGTTCTTTAAATTTATTAATATACTGATTTACAATATCACTGGTTCCATCAGGTGAGTTGTCGTCAACAACCAAAATATCAAAAGAGTAAGAAAGTGTCAAAACTTCATCTAAAACTATTGAAATATTATCCAGCTCGTTATAAGTCGGAATAATCACAAGTGCTTTAGACATTTTAAAATAATTTGTACAAAAATACAGATTTAAGTTATAAAAATAATTTTTCAATTTAATCATTTAAAATAATGGTAATTTTAAATTATGAATGAAGTGATTTTGAAGTCAGTTTTAACTGAAGACTGGGTTAAGTTTGTTATAATTATCTGTACTTTATTAATTATTGCTGCAAGATTCGTAACTGGGGAGAAATTCCAATATTTAATAAAATTTTGGAATATTCACAGATATTTTATTTACAAACATGGCAACACTATTAAGATATTCAATTTTACAAATGGTTTATTCTTTACTCTAAGAGTTGCTTTGTTTTCAATTTTCATTTCTTTATTTATTTCGCAAAAAAACACATTTTCTGAACCCATTAATCATCATTTATTTTTGAATGTTTGTATATTAATTAGTAGTTATATTATTTTTAAATTTTTGATTGAAAAAACATTCTCTATTATACTCAATTACAGAGCTGTTTTAAATGAAATAAATATTTATAGAGTTGGACTTAAAAATCTACTTTCCGTACACTTTTACTTCTGTTTTTTAATACTGATTTTTAAGCCTATTCCATCTTTTTTAATCACAATTTTAAGTTTAGTATTGTTGTCCATCTTTTTTTTATTTTTTTACTCTTTCCTCTTAAAAAAATATTCACCAAAAACATTCAAGAATCGTATCTATTTTATTTTGTATATTTGCACGTTCGAAATAGCACCGTTACTACCATTAGTATCAGTCTTAAAAACTTTAGAAAACTATGAAAGTTAAATCAATTCTAATTTCGCAACCAAGTCCTACAGTCGAGAATTCTCCTTATATACAATTGAAAAAGAAACGAAAGATTAAAATTGATTTTATTCCTTTTATACACGTTGAAGGAATGACTGCAAGAGAAGTTAGACATCAAAAAATTGATTTATCTAAATTTACATCTATAATTTTAACTAGTAGAAATGCCGTCGATCATTTTTTTAGAGTAGCTGAAGAAATGAGGTTTCCAATCCCTAATGCTTTAAAGTATTTTTGTATGTCTGAAGCTGTAGCTTTTTATCTGCAAAAATATGTGATTTATAGAAAGAGAAAAATATATATAGGAGGAAGAACTTTTGATGACTTATTAATTCAGATTTCTAAATATAAAGAAGAAAGTTATTTAGTTCCCTCTGCTGACGTGTTGTCTCCTGCAATACCAAAAAAACTAGATGAGCTAGGAGTCAAGTGGATTCAAGGCACTTTTTACAAAACTGTAATCAGTGATTTATCAAAGCTTAAAAATGTATCATATGACATTTTAGTGTTTTTTAGTCCATCTGGAATTGAATCTTTATTTTCAAATTTTCCTGATTTTAATCAAAATGGAACTAGAATTGCAGTTTATGGAAATTCCACTGTAAAAGCAGCGGAAAAAGCAGGATTAAGAGTGGATATTTCTGTGCCATCTCCAAAAGTTCCTTCAATGTCAAAAGCGCTAGATCTCTATATTGAAAATGCTAATAAAAAATAGCTAAGAATTAAGCTTGCTTTTAAAGTTTTTAATAAAAGTATCAAAATCTTTCTGTGTTTTAACATTCTTGTAAGAATCGTCCTTGAATAGTTCAAGATAAATCTCTATTTGTTTTGGCCTTAAATATCCTCTTATAGGAGTAATTAAATTCATTTTCTTATCAAAAAATAAGGTGGTCGGATATGCATTTACTCCTAAAAATTGAGTGAACTGATGAGAAGAATTTCTTCTTTGAGATTTACTTTTATCGTAACCTTTGTTTTCAAATTGTCTACCCATAAAGTTTACAATCTCATTTCCCTCTCCGTTAAACTTAACAGCATAATAATTGTTATTTATAAATCTTGCAATCTCTTTGTTTTGAAAAGTATTTTTATCCATTAATTTACATGGACCACACCAATTAGTATAAACATCTACTAAAATATTTTTTGGATTATTTTTTTGAGATTCAATTGCTTTTTCCAAACTCATCCAATTTATGGACTGAGAATAATTAAATAAAAAAAAGAAAATAAAAGCAATTCTTAAACTATAACTAACAAATGTATTCATCATAAAAATTATTCTGCATTGTGCACCATTCTTTTAAGTGGCTTAATTATTAGAATTACTAATACTCCAAAAATCGTGCAAAAAATAGTTATTCCTGTAAAAGTCCAAAAATCTCCAGCTTCTGAAGCATTTTCACCTATTAGACCGGCAACTTTATTTCCAAGACCAGTTGCAGCAAAATAAGACCCCATCATAAAAGCTCCCCATCTAGCTGGAGCTAATTTCGTTACAAATGAAAGTGCTACAGGAGATGCGCATAATTCACCAATAGTATGGAAAAGATAAGCTAGCACCAACCAATACATTGCAGATTTTTGAGTAATCTCACCTGCAGCATCATATGAAACTTCTTTAGATGCTAGTGACATAAATGAAAAGCCTAATCCCATTATAATTACTCCAACAGCCATTTTAAATATCGAAGAATGCTCATATCCCTTCTTTTTCCACCAAATCCAGAAAGATCCTACCGTAGTTGCAAAAATTAAAATATATGTAGCATTTACAGACTGAAACCAACTTGCAGGAACCATAAAGTTTCCTAAAGCTAAATCCGTCTTTTGTGATGCATATAAATTCATCAATCCACCAGCTTGTTCAAAGGCGCCCCAAAATACTATAACAATTAAAAAAGCTAAATAGGTTACTAAAATTCTATCTTTTTCAATTTTATTTCCGTCATTATAAACTACAATTGCAAATCCAACTGCAAAAGAAATACCAATTAGTAGTAGGCCATAACTCCAATCTCCACTATATCCTATGTATAAACCCAAAAGTGCAGTGACAGAAAACCCTATCAAAGAATTTGATTTTTTAAAAATTTGTAAAAATAAATTTTCAGATTTTTTCTCTGTAGAATCTAATTCAATCATATTACCAACATGACTTAAATATTTTTGGCCTTTCCAGTAAACAAATTGACCTATAGCCATCCCAATACCAGCTAAACCAAAGCCATAATGCCAGTTATATACTTCACCAATATAACCAACCACGATAGCAGAAACAGCGGCGCCCACATTGATTCCCATATAAAAAATATAAAAACCCATATCTCTTTTGTCATTATCACTTTTGCTGTAAAGCCCACCAACCATAGTAGAAATATTACCTTTTAAGCAACCTACTCCTAATACAATAAAAGTTAATCCAGTATAAAAAGCCCATAATGCCTGAACTGCTAAAATTCCATGCCCAAAACAAAGTAAAAGACCTCCAACCATAACAGATTTTCTTTGTCCTAAAAACCTGTCTGCTAGAATTCCGCCAGGTATTGTTGCTAAATAAACAAACATTGTATACCAACCGTATAAAGCGATAGCATCGCCATCTGCCCAACCCATTCCTGGATTGTCACCAGATGTTTCAGACACTAAATACAAAACAAGAATTGCTCTCATACCATAGTAGCTAAATCGTTCCCATAACTCAGTAAAAAATAACACAAATAATCCTATAGGATGTCCGAAAAGTGTTTTTTGTTGAAGTTCAGCGTGATTACTCATATTTATTTATTAAAATTTAATTATTTTTTTACCATGATAATATTTCCCTTCAATTTGAGAATGTAACCTATCGAAATTCTCGTAAGTAATACCCCCAGCAGAAATAACTTCAAAGCTACTAGGAACTAAATCTAACATTTTTTTTAGAATATCTACAGCATTTACGGCAAAACGGTGTCCGCCAGATGTTAACACTCCATTAATATTTTTATTGTCAGATATTAATATCAAAGAATTTATAACTGAACTAGTAGAATCAATGGCTTTATGAATAATAACATTTAGAGGCTTTGCAATTTTTGAAAGTTTATTTATTTGTGTCATATCAAAATTTGAATTTTCATCTAAACATCCAAAAACCACACCGTCTAGTCCTATTTTTTTACAAAAATTGATGTCTTCAATCATGATATTTATTTCGTATTCTGAGTATATAAAAGAAGGGTGTTTTGGTCTAATCATTACTCTAATTGGTATTTTTAAAGTAGAAAAAGTTTCTTTAATTAGTTTTCTAGAAGGAGTCAACCCATCTAGGTCTAATCTTCCACATAACTCAATTCTGTTAGCCCCATTTTTCTCTGCAGCTACAGCATCTGCTAGTGAATCAACGCATACTTCTTTGATAGTTTGCATTTAGGAAATATAACTAAAAATGGTATCTTTTAAAAGTTTCGATAGCTGCATAATCTGACAACCCTATTTCCCTAAATCTTTTTGCAATGGCTCTATTCCTGTCTTCAGTTCTAACCCAAAATTCTCTATTGTCATCTCCTTGAAACATGACATTATCTTTTTGCGTTTGATGATAAAAAATAGCTTTTCTTTTTCTTAATATTTGGTTAGGACTCATTGGAACTGACATATCAATTTGATGGGTTTCCCATTCATGCCATGCTCCTCTATATAACCAAACCCAACAGTCTTTCATGAATTTTTCACTTTTTAAATCTTGTAAAACATCGAAAAATACATCCAGACAAACCTTGTGTGTCCCATGAGGATCAGCTAAATCTCCAGCTGCATAAATTTGATGAGGTTTTATTTCTGAAATAATATTACTCATTATTTTTTTATCATCTAACGAAGGCATAGACTTTTTAACAGAACCTGTTTCATAGAAAGGAAGTCTTAAAAAGTGCACATTGGAATCAGGAATACCAACAAATCTAGTAGCTCCAAGAGATTCTTTTTCTCTAATTAGGCCTGCTATATTTCTAACTTTTTTGTTATTTAAGATTTCATTATTGAACTTTAATAAACTTATTAATTCTTCATCTTTTTTATTTGAAAAACTCTGATAAACTTCAACATACTTAAGTACGTCAGAGTTAGATACGGCAATATTACCAGATGTTTGATACGCTACATGAACTTCATGCCCTTGAGAAACTAGTCTATCAAAGGTGCCTCCCATAGAAATCACATCATCATCTGGGTGAGGACTAAAAATAAGCACCCTCTTTTTAGAGGGGCTAGCTCTTTCTGGTCTATATGTATCTTCAACATCAGGTTTTCCACCAGGCCAACCGGTTATGGTTCGTTGAATCTTATTAAATATTTCTAGATTTATTTCATAAGGTGATTGATGTAATAGCAGTTCAGATAAATTATTTTCGTTATAATCAGATTCTGTTAAACTTAATACTGACTTTTTAGTTGTCTCACAAAGCCAAATCACTGCTTTAGCTTTAAGCTCATTATCCCATTTACAAGACCCTACTTTCCATGGAGATTTAATTCTAGTTAAATCTGATGAAGATGAATTATCTAATACAAAAGTTACATTATTATGTTTTTGTAAAAAACTGGCAGGTATGTTTGAATCAATTTCGTTTTCAATAGCTTTTTTAATAACAGATGATTTGTTTTGTCCCCATGCAAGTAAAACTATTCTTTTAGATTTTCTAATAGTTTTAATTCCCATGGTAATAGCAGTAGTTGGGACATTCTCAATGCCATAAAAAGATTTTCTTGCATCATTTCTAGTAATGTAGTTAAGGTGAACTCGTCTAGTTAATGAATCATAATTTGATCCGGGTTCATTAAAACCAATATGACCTGTTCTTCCAATACCTAAAAGTTGAAAATCAATCCCACCTAAATCTGCAATTTTCTGATCATATTTCTGACAATGATCATTAACTTCGTCGTTCGTTAAGTCACCTTTTGGGATGAAAATATTTTCAGGTTTTATGTCAACATGCGAAAATAAATGAACACTCATAAAGTGGTGATAACTTTGAATATTATCATTTTTCATAGGAAAATACTCGTCTAAATTAAATGATATTACATTTGAAAAACTAAGTCCATCCTCTTTGTGCATTCTAACAAGCTCATTATATACAGATATAGGAGAAGAACCAGTGGCTAGCCCCAATACGCAGTTTTGTTTCTTTTTTTGCTTATTCTTAATTAATTCGGCTATTTCATTTGCAACTATTTTAGATGCATTTTTTGGATCTTCAAAAATAACACTATGGATTTTTTCAAACCTTGTTTGCTCTAGTGTTCCAGGAGATTTATAATTAATTATCATTTTATATTTTTTAATTTATTCCAATTATATTTTAGTCCCCAAGCAAAAACAAATGCAATAGTCAAGAAAGAGATGCCGTTATTGATATCTCCATAAATGAAATATCCTGTTGAGAATAATATTGAATAAATGGCTAAGCAGCCACATATCATGCATAAAATCCCAAGAGGAACTGACCAAGTATTTTCGTCATTACCCTTGTCAAAGAAAATATTTTTATTTGCAGCTTCAGATTTAATCTTCTTCCACCCTGGACCTCCTGGATTAGTTTTTTTACAAAAATTAATTAATGTTTCCGTTAGATCTGGTTTAGTTAAAAAAGTTACTATTACCCAAATTATAGTTGTAAATAAAACAACCGATGGAAATTTATAGTAAGATGGAAACATCCCTGAGTCTGAAAACAAAGTATCTCCTAGTGAAGAAAAGTTTAAAATAATCGATACAAATCCAGAAACAAACATTGCTGAAATTTCACTCCAAGCATTTATTCTCCACCAAAACCATCTTAAAATAAAAATCAGTCCAGTTCCAGCTCCAAACATCAGAATAACATCAAATAATTGAAGAGCATTAGTTAAAAATAACGCGAAAACAGCACTGATAACAAATAGAGTTACCGTAGAAATTCTTCCAACATTAACTAATTGTTTTTCAGTAGCATTCTTATTTATTTGTTGCTTATAAAAGTCATTTACAATATATGAAGATCCCCAATTAAGGTGAGTTGATATAGTTGACATATATGCAGCAACAAGTGAGGCTACTACCAATCCTAATAGTCCAGAGGGAAGCATAGTTAACATTGCAGGATATGCAAGATCGTGTCCTAACTTATCATCAGATATTCCAGGAAAAGCATTTTGAATACTTGCTAAATCAGGAAAAATAACCAGCGAAGCTAATGCAACAATAATCCAAGGCCAAGGCCTTAGTGCATAATGCATAACATTAAAGAAAAAGGTAGCTCCTATTGCATGATTTTCATCTTTTGCAGCAAGCATTCTTTGGGCGATATAACCACCACCACCCGGTTCAGCTCCAGGATACCAAGAACTCCACCATTGCACCGCAAGTGGCACGATAAGCAGCGGAATATAAACATCTGGATCATCAAAATTTGGAATAATAGAAAGTTTGTCAGCAACATTTTCATTTGAAATTAAATTTGCCATTCCACCAATTTCAGGAAGATTTACCAAGTAATACGCCGCGCCAATTGATCCAGCCATTGCAACGAAAAATAAAATAAAATCTGTATAAACAACACCTCTAAAGCCACCAACTGTACTAAAAACTACCGTAATTGAACCTGCATAAAGAATAGTTTCCATTGGAGTTAGTCCTAGCATTATCTCACCAATTTTTATCGCTGCTAATGTGACTCCAGACATAGCCATTACGTTAAATATAACTCCAAGATAAATTGCTCTAAAAGCTCTTAAAAATTTCCCACCCCATCCACTGTATCTCAGTTCATAGAATTCCATGTCAGTAGACACATTTGATCGTCTCCAAAGTTTAGCATAAACAAAAACTGTTAAAAGCCCTGTTAAAAGAAAAGCCCACCAAACCCAATTTCCAGAAACACCATTATTTCTGACAATATCGGTAACTAAATTGGGCGTGTCTGTAGAAAAGGTAGTAGCAACCATAGAAATTCCTAGTAACCACCACGGCATATTTCTTCCAGATAAAAAATATTCTGAGGAACTTGAAGAAGATTTTTTTGAAACCCAAAAACCAATAGTAAGAGTTATTGAGAAAAAACCAATAATTATAAATATATCAAGTGAAGATAAATCGATCATTTTTTTTAATATTAATTAAATTTAGTTTATTACTCCTTAAAATTAATAAATTAATAGCTAAAGAGATATAATACATAGACTAAATCAGAAATTTAAATATTTTTTGTTATTTTAAAATATAATTATTACAATCTTTTTAATATTAATTTTCCAAAATTGGAATTATAAATTTTTTCACAGTTGGAGTAGAATGAGCTTCATCTAGATACTTTTCAATCAATTTTATTTTATCCGGGAAAATTTTAGAAACATCAATTAGTTCCATTGGATCATTACTTAAATCATAAAGTTGTAATCTAGAATCTGTTTTAAATAGATTTTTTTTAATTCCTTTCCACTTACCCATTCTTATAGCTTGAAGCCCTCCGCTAGAAGGATATTCCCAATACAAGTACTCATGTTGAGTTTGATTCTTTCCTATTAATGTGGGGTAAAAGCTTATTCCATCTGTAGAAAATGGAATTTGAATATTAGCAATATCACAGGCAGTTGCAAAAAAATCATAAAATGAAGATATATGATTAGAAACAGAACCTGGACTGATTGTATTAGGCCAGCTTGCTATCATTGGAACTCTAATACCACCTTCGTTAACACTACCCTTCATTGTGTTTCTTGAGTTAACAAATAATCCTGTACTGTTAAAAAAATTATAGTCAACTTGATCTACCCAAGACGGACCATTATCACTAGTGAAAATGATGAGTGTATTTTCATATTCTCCAATTTCTTTAAGTTTTTCTATAATTTCTCCAACTTGTTGATCTAAATATGAAATCATAGCAGCATAAGTAGCTCTGGGATTTTTATTTGGAAAATATGACTTCCCTGTATAAGGTTCTTCGGGCCCAAATTTATTGATATAATAATCTACCCATTTTTGTGGACCTTGTAGAGGAAGATGTGGTATTGGGGAAGCATAATAAAGAAAGAAATTGTTATTTTTATTTTTATCTATAAAATCTAAAGCTTCTCGATGCATTAAAGCAGGAGCATAATCTTTCTGGTTGTATTTTTTATAGGACTCACTTTTATATGGATCAGCATTTTCTTCCAAACCTTCTTGCTTTGTAACTATATAATTGTTCAGTAAATGTCTTTTATCATTTTTCCATAAGTGTGTTGGATAATAGGTGTGAGCTTGTCTTTGACAATTATATCCGTAAAAAAAATCGAAGCCTTTTTTATTAGGTATACTGTTTGTCAAAGGAGCTCCTAAACCCCATTTGCCAACCATTCCTGTTTTATACCCATTATCTTGTAAAACATTAGCAACAGTCATTATTGAGTCCAGTAAAGGACCCTGACCTTCCAAATTAGGATCATCGAGCATGGCCTTAAAACTCCAGACATTTCCTCTTTCATTTCTCTCATCATTAGCTCTAATATGAGTGTTACCCATATGCTTTCCTGTTAAAAGAACACTTCTAGCTGGCGCACAAACCGGAGCTCCAGTATAATGATTATTAAATAACATTCCTGTCTGAGCTAGTTTGTCAATATTGGGAGTTTCAATTAATTTTTGCCCATAAACCCCTAACTCTCCGTATCCTAAGTCATCAGCCAATATATAAATAATATTAGGCGGAGATCTTTCTATTGAATTAGATTTATTACAACTAAAAAAAAATAGAGTTACAAAAAACAGAAAGTATTTAATATAAAACATTAAAGGTTTATTCATATTTACACTTTTGAAATTAATCGATCTAAATTCTATTTATATCTAAGTTAATAAAATCTAAAAACTCATAACAATAAATTAAATCACACAATGATTATCTTTGTAATATGATAAAACAAAATTTCAACAATAAAATTGATGGCTTTTCTAAATTATCAAAACAAGAAAAAATAGAATGGGTTAGTTCTACTTATTTTAAAAGCAACTTAGAATCAGCCAAATTATTAAAACAATATTGGAATGACGACATAGATTTACAAAAAATACATGATGAATTTACTGAAAATACTATTTCAAACTTTTATCTGCCACTAGGTATAGCACCAAATTTTTTAATTGATGGAAGAGATCACACTATCCCTATGGCAATTGAAGAAAGCTCTGTTATTGCTGCAGCTTGTAAAGCCGCTAAATTTTGGAGAGAAAGAGGTGGTTTTAAAACTAAGATTTTAAGTTTTAAAAAAACAGGGCAAGTTCATTTTATTTTTAATGGAAAGAAAAATAAATTATTTGATTTTTTTAAAAAAATTAAACATTTATTGATAGAGGATACTAAAGAAATTAGTTCTAATATGACTAAAAGAGGAGGAGGAATTCTTGATATTGAATTAATAGATAAGACAATTGATATTCCCAATTATTTTCAACTCAATGCCACTTTTGACACTGTAGATTCTATGGGAGCTAATTTTATCAATTCATGCCTTGAACAGTTTTCTGAAACTTTAAAAAATCAAGCAATTTCAAATTCAAATTTTTCTAATAATGAAAAAAACATAGAAATAATAATGAGCATACTAACTAATTATGTTCCCGAATGTTTGGTTAGAGCTGAAATGAGCTGTTCAGTAGAAAAATTAAGTGATGACAAGAATTTTAGCGGAAAAAAATTAGCTGAAAAATTTATTCAAGCAGTACAAATAGCAAAAACTCAAAGAGAAAGAGCAGTAACTCATAATAAAGGAATCATGAATGGGGTGGATTCTGTAATTATAGCTACTGGAAACGATTTTAGAGCTATTGAAGCTGGTGTTCATGCTTACGCATCAAGAAACGGACATTATACTAGTTTGTCTGATGCAAAAATTGTAAAAGATATTTTTACTTTTTCTATAGAACTCCCAATTTCCCTTGGTACCGTTGGAGGAATAACAAACCTACACCCGCTTGTGAAATGGTCACTCCAATTACTTGGAAATCCATCTGGAAAGGATTTAATGAAAATCGTTGCTGTAGCTGGGCTTGCACAAAATTTTGGTGCTATAAAGTCTTTAATAACATCTGGAATACAACAAGGGCATATGAAAATGCATTTAATTAATATTTTAAATACATTAAATGCTGATGAATTTGAGAAGAAAGAAATGATTAAATATTTCAAAATTCATACTGTCACTTATAGCAGCGTTGAAAAAGCACTTAAAAATATTAGAAATGGATTATAGTACTACAAGCTATGGAAAAGTATTAATAACATCAGAATACTTTATTTTAAAAGGAGCTTTAGCACTAGCTATTCCAACTAATTACAGCCAATCTCTTAATTTTACATCCATTGATTCTAATAATTTAATTTGGGAGGCATATGATGAAAAAAAAGAAATTTGGTTTAATACCGTATTTGAGCTTCCTAGTTTAAATATTGTTAAAAATGACAATGAAAAAAGTAGAGTTTTACAATCAATTTTATTGTCGGCACAAAAATTAAATTCTAAATTTTTAAATCAATCACAAGGTGGAAAAGTTAAAACTAACTTAGATTTTCCAACAAACTGGGGACTAGGGAGCTCATCAACTTTGATAAATAATATTTCTAATTGGGCTAATATCAATGCATATGAATTGTTGTGGTTAAATTTCAAAGGAAGTGGTTATGATATTGCTTGTGCTAAAACAAAAAGTTCTATTCTGTATCAATTAAAAAATAGTAAGCCAATTGTTAAGGAAGTAAATTTTAAACCTGTTTTTTTTGAAAATTTATTTTTTATTTATTTAAACAAAAAACAAAATAGCAATAAACAGATAGAGTTTTTTAATAAAAAACAATCTGAAAATTCAAAATTAATTGATACGTTTTCTAATTTAACTGTAGAGTTTTTTGAATGTAAAAAATTAATTGATTTTCAAAATTGTATAAAAAAACATGAAATTTTATTGTCTAAACATTTAAATATAAAACCAGTTAAAGAAAACCTTTTTAAAGATTATAGTGGAGAAATCAAAAGTCTTGGAGCTTGGGGAGGTGATTTTATATTAGCCGCAGGTCCGACAAACACTCCCAATTACTTTAATAAAAAAGGCTTTAATACTGTTATTAACTATAAAAAGATGTTTATATAAAAAGTTTGGCACGATTTCTGTATTTAGGTTAACACATAATATTTTTGGTTAGTTGTTGTTTAAACATCCTTGTTTTTAAAAAAACAAGGATGTTTTTTCTTTTATTATGCTTTCACATCTACTAATTAAAAAATAATTAATACCCATACTTTCAAACATTTAGTCTCTGAAAATAAATCATTTGTACTTTAAAAAGAATAGTTAGTCTCTTTTTAAATGAATATAATTGATTTTATTCGTTATTTTTATTAAAATAGAACTACATATTTCATGAATGAACAACTAGCTAAGCAGTACTGGAAAAAAAATATAAAATACTTAATCATACTTCTTTCAATTTGGTTCACTGTCTCTTTTGGTTTTGGCATCATCCTTATTGAGGAGTTAAATCAATTTAAAATAGGAGGATTTAAATTAGGATTTTGGTTTGCTCAACAAGGCTCTATTTATGTCTTTGTTGCCTTAATATTTGTTTACATATTATTAATGAATAGGTTAGATAAAAAGTTTAATTCAAAAAGATCATCATGAGTTTACAATTATGGATATGGCTAATGGTTGGAGTAACTTTTACGCTTTATATTGGAATTGCTATTTGGTCAAAAGCAGGATCAACAAAAGAATTTTATGTTGCTGGAAGTGGAGTTTCACCCATAGCTAATGGAATGGCCACAGCTGCCGATTGGATGTCTGCTGCTTCATTTATTTCAATGGCTGGTCTAATTTCTTTTATGGGTTATGATGGCTCAGTCTATTTAATGGGCTGGACAGGTGGATATGTTCTTCTTGCACTTTTACTAGCTCCATACTTAAGAAAATTTGGAAAATTTACTGTTCCTGATTTTATTGGGGACAGATACTACTCAAATACTGCTAGAGTAGTCGCTGTCATTTGCGCTTTAATTATATCCTTTACTTATGTAGCTGGACAAATGAGAGGGGTGGGGTTGGTTTTTTCAAGATATTTGGAAGTAGACATTAACACTGGAGTTGTTATTGGAATGGCGATTGTATTGTTTTATGCCGTTTTAGGTGGAATGAAAGGAATAACATACACTCAAGTAGCTCAATATTGTGTTTTGATTTTTGCCTTTATGGTTCCTGCTATTTTTATATCTATTCAAATGACTGGAAATCCTATTCCACAAATTGGTTTCGGATCTCAAGGA
This sequence comes from uncultured Flavobacteriaceae bacterium, assembly GCA_913031655.1. GTDB lineage: Bacteria > Bacteroidota > Bacteroidia > Flavobacteriales > Flavobacteriaceae > MAG-121220-bin8. The sequence goes on along the minus strand of CAJWFY010000001.1, from coordinate 14,378 downwards.
ACTGACGGAATGTATTTACTAGACAAACTAGATGGCTTAAGTAGAGAGTTAGGCTTTCATCAATATACTTCTGGATCTAAATCCAAGTTAGATGTCTTTTTTATAACAGCGGCATTAATGGTGGGGACTGCTGGTCTTCCCCATGTAATAGTTAGATTTTTTACTGTAAAAAAAGTAAGCGATGCCAGAAAATCTGCTGGATGGGCTCTTCTTTTTATTGCAATACTTTATACAACTGCACCAGCAATTGCAGTTTTTGCCAGAATAAACTTAATTGAAACGGTTAGTGAAAAAAGGTATGATGAATTACCTGGATGGTTTGATAATTGGGAGAAGACTGGGTTATTAACTTTTGATGATAAAAATAAAGATGGTCTTGTGCAATATCTTGCCGATCCCAAATTAAATGAATTAAGTATTGATAGAGATATTATGGTAATGGCAAATCCAGAAATTGCTGAACTGCCTAACTGGGTGATTGCTCTATTAGCAGCAGGTGCTTTAGCAGCAGCACTTTCAACTGCAGCTGGACTTCTTTTAGTAATATCTGCATCTGTATCACATGACCTTATTAAAAAAATAATCAAACCTGACGTTTCTGAAAAGGGAGAACTTATAGCTGCAAGAGTTTCTGCATTCTTTGCAGTTCTTTTAGCTGGATATTTCGGAATAAATCCTCCTGGTTTTGTTGCCGCTACTGTAGCTTTAGCTTTTGGACTCGCAGCTGCATCATTTTTTCCAGCCATTGTTATGGGAATCTTTTACAAAAGAATGAACAAAGAAGGAGCCGTTTCAGGAATGATAGTAGGACTTTTGTTAATGCTTTTTTACATGACAAAATTTAAATTCGGATGGTTTGGCGGAGGAACTAGTGATGACTGGTGGTTTGGTGTATCACCCGAAGGATTTGGAACCTTCGCTATGTTAGCTAACTTTATAGTTTCACTTATTATTTGTCATTTAACTGCAAAACCTCCTAAAGAAATTCAGGAATTGGTTGAAAGAATTAGAATTCCATCTATAGAATAAATGAAAAAAATAACTCTAATTATTACTTTATTTTTTATATCAAATATTAATTCTCAGAATTTAGATTTATTTGAAAAAGAAATTTTTATAAATGGTAAAGACACGCTTAAATACAGGGTTTTAAAACCACATGATTTTAGTGCAAACAAAAATTATCCACTCCATTTATTTCTTCATGGTGTTGGTGAAAGAGGAGATGACAATGAAAAACAGTTAGTTCATGGTGCAAGTCTTTTTTTAAATGAAAATAATAGAAAAAATTATAAATCTTGGGTGATTTTTCCTCAATGTAGCGAAAAATATGAGTGGGCTGATATGAGTTTTAATCCAAAAGACAAGGAATCAATGTACAGAAATATAAATGGAATTGATTCTAGTAATAGTTTAAATCTTGTTATCAAATTGATGGATTCATTAACCCAAACTAAAACAGTTAATAAAAATAAAGTTTACGTCAGTGGACTTTCTATGGGAGGAATGGGAACATTTGAAATATTATCTAGAAGACCTGAAATGTTTGCTGCTGCTACACCAATTTGTGGAGATGGCAGGATTGAAACTGTAAATGAATATGCTAAAAATACACCATTATGGATTTTTCATGGCTCAAGCGATAGAGTTGTTAGTCCTAATAATTCTTTAAAAATGACAAAAGCTATAATTGATAAAGGAGGAAGTCCTAGGATAACTTTCTACGAAAATGTTGGCCATAATAGCTGGAATAATGCTTTTTTAGAAAAAGATTTTTTAAAATGGATACACTCAAAAACTAAAAAATAAAAAAATGTACATTACCAAAAAAATATTCATACTATTTATACTAAATATTGCTATGGCAAATAACATACAGGGGCAAGTAACCTATGTTCCTGGTGGAGGAACATTAGAAGATTGGGCTCATTTAGAGAAATTTAGAGAGTCTAATTCGAAAATTATGGATTTTGAAGACCCAAATAGGGTTGTATTTATGGGAAATTCCATAACAGAAGGCTGGAGCAACTTTAATAAAGATTTTTTTTTAAAAAACCCTTTCATTAACAGAGGAATAAGTGGACAAACAACACCTCAAATGCTCATAAGATTCAGACCTGATGTTATAAATTTGAAACCTAAAACAGTTGTTATTCTAGCAGGAATTAATGATATAGCGGGGAACACAGGCCCAATTACAATTGAAAATACTGCAGAAAATATCATCTCAATGACAGAAATTGCAAAAGCTAATAATATTTCAGTTATAATTTGCTCAACAATACCTGCAATTGACTTCCCTTGGAATCCAGGATTAAATCCAGGACCAAAGGTTATAAAATTAAATTCTATTTTGAAAAAGTATTGTGAAGAAAACGACACACCTTATGCCGATTATTATTCAGCAATGGCAGATGATAAAGGAGGGTTAAAAGTGCCTGAATATACTTCTTCAGATGATTTGGTTCACCCAAACTTAGCAGGTTATAAGGTAATGGAAAAAATAATTCTACATACTTTAAAAAATACAAGCAATTAATTTTTTAAAATAAGAAATTCAATAAAATCAGATCTGCTAACAATAGCTTAATCGAGAAATAGAAAACTATAATTAGTGCGATATTTTTTTCTGATTAGTTTTTTATAACTTTAATTAATAGTGAAAAATAAAAACAGTACAAATTATCAACTTTTAGGTTACTTTTTAATTCCTTTTTTTGGGATTTTAATATTTAAATTTATTTCAAATAACCCCTCTGAGACTTTTGGTGACTTAATAAAGGAAAATAATTTTACTACCAATACTAGTTTAAATAAAAATAGTTCTGATTACATCAACTTTAATTTTGACGTTAAACCTATTCTTTCTGACAAATGTTATACTTGCCATGGTCCAGATGAAAATGCAAGAAAAGCTGACTTAAGGCTAGATTTAGAACAAGGATTTTATGGTACTCTTGAGGATGATATTAATAAATATATTATTAATAGAGAAAATCCTCACGAAAGCGAGCTTATTAAAAGAATTTATAATAAAAATTCAAATGAGATAATGCCTCCCCCAGAATCCAATCTTACACTAACTAATAAAGAAAAAGAAACATTAAAGAAATGGATAGAACAAGGAGCTAAATGGAAATCACATTGGTCTTATTCTAAACCAATTCTACCAGAAATTCCAAAAACAGATTTTTCAAATTGGTGTAGTAATGAAATTGATTTCTTTGTAGCAAATAAACTAGAAAGCAAAGGTTTAAAGCCCTCTGAAATAGAAGAAAAAGAAATTGTTATAAGAAGATTGTATTTTGATTTAATAGGTCTTCCTCCATCAATAAATGATATAGATGATTTCTTGACAAACGAGTCCAATGATGCCTATGAAAAAATTGTTGACAAACTGCTTTCTTCTAAATCATATGGCGAAAGAATGGCTTCAATTTGGATGGATTTAGCTAGGTATGGTGATAGTCATGGGTACCAAGATGATCAAGAAAGGATTATGTGGCCCTGGAGGGATTGGGTGATACATGCCTACAATAAAAATTTATCCTATGATAAATTCATTACATGGCAAATAGCTGGAGATATGCTCCCTAACGCAACCAAAGAACAAATTCTAGCCTCAGGTTTCAATAGAAATCATAAAATAACTCAGGAAGGTGGGGTTGTTCCCGAAGAATATCGTGTTGAATATGTAGCCGACAGAGCTGTTACTACATCAAAAATAATGATGGGACTTACTGTTGAATGTGCAAGGTGTCACTCTCATAAATACGATCCAATATCTCATGAGGAATTTTTTAGTTTCTATAGTTTTTTTAATAATGTGGACGAAGAAGGATTAATTGTATATGGTGAAACAGCGCCAAAACCTAATTTAAAAATTACAAAAGAAGATCTTAAAAATGAATTGAGTTTTGTGAACCTTCCAGATAGCATTAATGATGTGACGTTAATGGTAATGAAAGAGACTGAAAATCTTAGAAATACTTATGTTTTAAATAGAGGAAGTTATGACTCTCCAACAACTAAGGTTAGCCCTGGAACTCCCAAAGTAGTTTTACCCTTTGACTATAAAAAAAATCCTGCTAATAGAGTCGGATTATCAAAATGGTTTTTTGACGAAGACAACCCTTTGACCTCTAGAGTTGCAGTTAATAGGATTTGGCAGCAATTTTTTGGAATTGGAATTGTTGCGACTCCAGATGACTTTGGAAGTCAAGGAAGTAAACCCATTAACCCAGAACTTCTTGACTGGTTAGCTTATACTTATCAAAAAAATGACAAATGGGATACAAAAAAATTTATTAAAAGAATTGTAATGTCCTCAACTTACAAACAGTCTAGCAAAGCAAAAAAAGAAAATTTATTGATTGACTTTGATAATATGTATTTAGCACAATACCCAAGACAAAAATTATCAGCTGAAATGATAAGAGATAATGCATTAGCTTCAAGTGGAATGCTAGTAAACAGAATTGGAGGACCTAGTGTCAAGCCAATGCAACCACCTGGATTATGGAATGAGGTTACAGGTGGTGGAGGTGGGAGTTTAGCATTTTATGTTCCCGATACTGGTGATAATTTATTCAGAAGAAGTTTATATACATTTTGGAAAAGAACTGTCCCTCCTCCTTCAATGATGATTTTTGATGCTCCAACCAGAGATTTTTGTGTGGCAGTCAGACAAAAGACTAGTACACCTTTACAATCTTTAGCATTAATGAACGATCCACAATACTTGTTAGCAGCTGAATCCCTTTCTAAAAAAATATTTTCAGAAAAAGGTGCGTCTGAAAAAGAGAAAATAATTAAGTTATATCGAACGGTTACAGGGAGAAGTCCAAATAAAACAGAGCTTTTAAAACTCAACTCGTATTTAAATGAAGTTAAAAAAATAAATAAATACTCAGATGAAAAAGCTTTTATTTCCTTATCTGTACTAGTTTATAACTTAGACGAAACAACACAAAAAAGTTAAATTTTATGGAAGAAATTCATAAACATTTTTTAAATAACAATAGAAGAAACTTTTTAAAAAAAGCAGGTCTTGGCATTGGGGGATTAGCACTAGGATCAATGATGGATCCGTTAAATTTCGGTAAATCTAACGACCCTTTTTCTGCGTTAGGAAACAACTCTTTAAACCTCCCTCATTTTGCTCCTAAAGCTAAAAGAATTATTTACTTATTTCAAAGTGGAGGGCCCTCACAGTTAGATTTATTTGATTACAAACCTAAATTGAATCAGTTAAGGGGAACTGATTTACCAGAATCTATAAGAAAAGGACAAAGATTAACGGGAATGACATCAGGTCAAGCAAAATTCCCTCTAGTTGGTAGTGTTTATAATTTTAAACAATATGGAGAATCTAGAGCATGGGTTAGTGACTTAATGCCGTATGTTGGAAAAATAGCTGATGAATTGTGCTTTGTAAAGTCAATGCATACTGATGCAATTAATCATGATCCTGCGATAACATTTTTTCAAACAGGATCTCAGCAGCCTGGAAGACCTAGTATGGGTTCTTGGATGAGTTACGGGCTAGGAAGTTTAAACAATAATCTCCCCTCTTTTGTAGTCCTTTTATCAAATGGCACTGGAAGACCCAAGGGTCAACCTTTGTATTCAAGGTTATGGGGAAATGGATTTTTAAGTTCCTTACATCAAGGTGTACAATTTAGATCCGCTAAAGACCCTGTTTTGTATCTTAAAAATCCTGAAGGTGTTTCAGCACTTGAAAGAAGAAAAATGTTAGATTATTTAGCTGAATTAAATCACGAGCAAGAAGCTTCTTTTGGAGATCCAGAAATAAATAACAGAATAGCTCAATATGAAATGGCCTATAGAATGCAAACTTCTGTTCCAGAAACAATGGATATCTCCAAGGAACCTGATCATATTCTTAAAATGTATGGTCCAGATGCTCAAAAGCCTGGAACATATGCCGCCAATTGTATTCAAGCAAGAAGGTTAATCGAAAAAGATGTAAGATTTGTTCAATTATATCACATGGGTTGGGATCAACACGAAAATTTACCTAATCAAATCAAAGGTCAATCTAGCGATGTGGACCAACCTACTGCTGCGTTAATTATGGACTTAAAACAAAGGGGTTTACTCGAAGATACTTTAATAGTTTGGGGTGGAGAATTCGGAAGAACTAATTACTGTCAAGGGGCTTTAAGTGATACCGTTTACGGTAGAGATCATCATCCAAGATCATTTACTGTTTTTATGGCTGGAGCTGGTGTTAAACCCGGTTTTAGTTATGGAGAAACAGATGACATTGGCTATAATATTGTTAAAAATCCTGTCCACGTTCATGACTTACAAGCTACTATATTGAATCAATTTGGTATAGATCACACTAAAATGATTTACAAACATCAGGGAAGAAGATTTAGACTAACAGATGTTCATGGAGAAGTAAAGAAAAGTTTATTGGTTTAAACTTTACTTTAAGTGTTGTTTGAAAAATTTCCAAATTTCTTCAGATGCATTAATATCTTTATTTCCAAAAGCACCTGGCCAATCGTGTCCGCCCCCAGTTACAGTATAAAACCAAATTTCATTATTATAACTACTGCCTTTTCTTTTAGTTAAAGAAACGGTAGAGGAATCAGAAGGATCTATATCAGGAAAATTTATTATTTCATCCACATTACAAGCATTAAGTTCAGCCCAATAATCCATGACTTTATTGATATGAGGAGCGCCACCCCAACCATAAGCCTCTGACATAGTTCCATCCCACGGAACTGTAACATCTTTAGTTCCAGAAATTTGTAAAACAGGAATTTTATTTGAAGGATTACAGTTATTCCAATCATATCCACTCATTGTTCCAGTGACAGAAGCAATAGCCTTAAATACATTTGATTTTTCACAACCAAGTGTATATGACATAAATCCACCATTAGACATTCCAGATGCAAAAGTATTCGTAGGATTAATATTATATTCTTTTTGCAATTTAATTGCCAATTGAGCTAAAAAATCAATATCATTAATCGTACTCATTTGTAAATTAGCATTCCAATGTGTCTGCCCAGTAGCTAAAGTAGTTCCTTGTGGATAACAAATCATAAAACCGTTCTGATCAGCAATTTTATTCATTTGAGAATAAGTCATTATAGTATTCGATGAACTAGTGAATCCATGTAAAACAAACAATAGAGGAGCATTGATTTGAAAACCATCTGGTTTATGTAAAATATAGCTTCTATCTAATCCATTATGTTTTAAAACAAAACTTTTAGTTGTCCATTTTTCTTCTTTAATAACCCCTTCGGAATTATCTTCTGTTTGACAACTAACAGTTATTAAAAACATGAAAATAACTATTATATAATTTTTCATATTAAGTTATCTTAGTTACTCCAGGAATAGGTATGGCATACCTTCCTTTTGAATCAGGTAACACTGGAGGAATAGAATCCCAGCTTAAGTTATCCGGAACAAGAACTTGTTTTGAATTTAGTGCTTGGTCCCATGTAATCTCTTTTCCAGTATAAGTCGCCATTCTACCCATAATAGCTGTTAATGTTGTTTTCGCTGCATATTCTGCATTATTAATTACTTTTCCGGATCTAATAGATTCAAACAACTTATTGTGTTCGATTTGATAAGGACTTTCATCTCCTTTAGAATCATACTTAAATAATTCATTTCCTTTGTTACCAATAATTTTACAATTATTTCCAGATGTAATTACACTAGCTTTAGTTCCTTGAAAAACTTCACTTACATTAGACTTAGTGCCAGGTTGATGTCTACACTGACTTGAAATTACTGCACCACTTGGGTATGTAAATTCTACAAAATGATGATCAAAAATTTCCCCATGATCAATGCCTTTTCTAACCTGTCGCCCACCCATCCCTTGAGCTGACTTTGGATATTCACCAATAAACCAATTTGCGACATCAATATTGTGAATGTGTTGCTCTAAAATATGATCTCCACAAAGCCAGTTAAAATAATACCAATTTCTCATTTGATATTCCATTTCAGTCTGACCAGCTTTTCTCTTTCTAACCCAGACACCAGCACTATTCCAATAAACTTGACCTGAAACTATTTTTCCGATATCTCCATTACCTATTAAATCAATTATTGTATTGTAGCTTTTTTGATATCTCCTTTGAAGACCCACAACTACATTTAATTTTTTATTTTCTGCTAATTTAGCTGCCTTTAACACTTTTCTAATCCCGATAGCGTCAGTAGCAACTGGTTTTTCCATAAAAACATGTTTATCATTATTTACAGCATATTCAAAATGTAAAGGTCTGAATCCAGGTGGAGTTGTTAATATCACAACATCTGCTAAATCAATGGCTTTTTGGTAGGCATTAAAACCTGAGTATCGATTTTTTTCTTTAACCTTAATTATCCTCTCCCCATCTAACTCTTCAGAAATAGCTTTTAAACTATTTTCTATTTGATCCGAAAATGCATCAGCCATGGCTACAAGCTCAACCCCCTTGTCAGCTCTAAGAGCTTGAACAGCTGCTCCGGTCCCTCTTCCTCCGCACCCTATAAGAGCGAGTTTAATTTTTTTATCAGTTGAACTGTTTGCCATTGATTCTAATGAAAATGGAACAGTCAGAAGTGCACCACTAGTTAAACTAGCTGACTTAACAAAAGAGCGTCTATTTAGTTTGTTTTTCATAATGATTAAATTAAAAAGTTATCTGTTTCTCTATAAGCATTAATAACAGCTTGTTCACCTGTTTTGTTAGGGCTTGAATTTCCGTGTTCCATTCCCATTATCCCGTTAAAACCTTTATTATAAATATATTTAAAAATATTCTTATAATTTATTTCTCCAGTTGTTGGCTCATTTCTACCAGGGTTATCCCCTATTTGAAAATAATCAATTTCATCCCAACATGCTTCAATATTTGGTATTAAGTTTCCCTCCTGGATTTGCTGATGATAAATATCAAATAAAATTTTACAAGATGGAGAGCTAACTGCTTTACAAATTTCATAAGCCTGAGGGCTTTTAGTTAAAAATAGTCCTGGATGATCTCTAAAATTGAGTGGCTCTAAAACCATTTTTAATCCATGAGGCTCCAATAACCCTGATGCTTGTTTTAAACTTTCTATGACATTAGAGGTTTGATAACCCATATTTAATCTTAAATCTACATGCCCAGGCACCACTGTCATCCATTTCGCATTTACCCTTTTAGCAACTTCAATTGAAGATTGGATTTCTGATAAAAATTCCAATCTTTTTTCTTTACTTCCACTGGCCAGATTAGGTTGTTTCCAATTAATAGTATGTCCTACGAAAACTCCCATTTTCATGTTATTTTTCAATATAAATGCACCTATTTTATTTTGAACCTCTACATCTCTTTTTTTCATGTTATTATCTTCAAAGGCTGTAAATCCCTGTTCTAACATAAACCTTAATTGATCCATCGGGTCTGATCCTGCATGTTGCTTAAACATCCCTAAGTGTGGCGCATAATTTAAATTAAACTTATGTTTTTTGATTTTCATTGGATTAGAAAATACTGAATTAACTGATAAAATGCCTGCTGACGCTAATGAGGTATTAAGTATAAAGTTTCTTCTTTCCATAACAATTTATTTAAGTTTTAATCATTCCAATACTCCTCTTTTTTTTTTAATGATGGAGTAGTTTTTGGTCTAACAACTCGAAACCCTACAAACTGAGCGTCAGTATGCCACCAAAGACTTCTTGGTATTTGAGGGTCTTGTTTTTTCCATTGCTTAGATGATACTTGTCTTGATGCGCTTCTAAGTTTATAACTTGAACTCATCCAAGATCCTCCCCTTACTACTCTAGGATATAATTTAGTAGGTTTTTCATATGGATTAGTAGTATTTGTTATTGAATATTTATAATATACTTTAGAATTATATTGATCTAAGGTCCATTCTGAAACATTACCATGCATATCATAAAGTCCCCATTTGTTTGGCTTCTTCGTTCCTACTTTATGGTACTTCTCTTCACTATTTTCTTTATACCAAGCATATTGTTTTAATAATTTTGGATTTTCTCCAAATGAATAAGCTGTTTTAGAGTTTGCTCTACAAGCGTATTCCCACTCCGCTTCAGTTGGAAGCCTATAGAAATTTCCTGTCATAGCAGAAAGCCATTCACAAAATTTTTTTGCAGCAAGTTGAGTCATAGATATTGCTGGATAACCATCTTTACCCATTCCAAAACTCATTTCAACATAAGGAGTTGTAGCTCCAGAAACTCCATCTACATCCAAGTTAACTTCATTTTTTGAATCAAAACTAGGTTGAATTTCATCAATTGTTCGTCTCATAAAAAGGTGATACAGATCCCAAGTAGTTTCGTACTTAGCCATCCAAAAAGAATCTATATTAATAATGTTTTGAGGGCCTTCATCAGCTAACCTATTTTTTTCTGAATTAGGACTCCCCATCAAAAAATTTCCAGAAGAAATAGGAATCATTTCTAATTTATAATTTTTTCCAGCTATTAATTGATTGTAAGAGTTGAAATTATTTTGTCCGAAACTTAAATTAAACAATAGTATAAATAACACTTTTTTCATCTAGTTTAAATTTAAATAATTTAAAAATCTCTATAAGTGCCGTTTAAAAATTTATTGGCTTTTTCTTCTTTAAACCTTGCTGTTTTATTGTCCCAGTGAAGAGTTTTTCCTGGAAACCTTCCTGCAATCACTCCTAGTAAAATAGTTTCGGTAAGCCTCGCTGAGTAGGAAAATGGTGCGGAACATTTATCATTCCCTAGACAGGCATCAACAAATTGGTGATAATGTAAGTGAGATTCTGCTCCATAATCTCTAATAGGCTTATCGGTTATCTTCCCTGATTTTTCTAAAGAAGAAATGTCTATATTTTTAAATTTTCCATCTACAATTAGCTTAGGTAATTCCATGAAATGTGGAAGAAGAAACCTTCCTTTCTCTCCAATAAACATGGCACCTTGCAAAGGTAATTTTTCATTATTTGGAAGCTTTAAATCTTTATGAGTTTTAGGAGCTCCTGGACCGTCATTCCATATCCATTTAAAAGATTCGGTAGTATATTTAGTCCCTGGAAATTCATAGGTTACTTTGTTGTTTTCAGGAAATCCAAATTGATTAGGTTTTCTACAATTATTTTTAATAGTTAAAGGAACATCTAATTCCAAAGCATTATAAGGTGTATCAAAAATATGTACTCCCATATCTCCAAGAGTTCCACATCCAAAATCAACTAGTTTTCTCCAGTTAGCAGGGTGATAAATTTTATCTTTATATGCGCGATTAGAAGCTGTTCCAAGCCATAAATTCCAATCTAAATTTTCAGGAATTGAATCTTCACCTTTTGAGATGGATCCATCGCGTCCCCAATTTTTTGGAGACCAAGCTCTAACTGAACTTACTTTTCCAATAATGCCTGATTGAATTAACAAAGTGGCTAATTTATAATCGTAAAATGAATGAACTTGAATCCCCATTTGAGTTATTAGATTTTTTTCAGCAGCAATTTTTCGCATTGCTCTAGCTTCACTAACATGATGAGTTAAAGGTTTTTGACAATAAACAGATTTATTCATTTCCATAGCCATCATAGAAGCGGGAGCGTGAGTATGGTCGGGGGTAGATATTATAACTGCATCAAAAGAATTGCTCATTTCCTTAAACATCAACCTATAATCTCTAAATAATTTAGCATTAGGATGTAATTTACTAGCACTCTTTAATGCGTTAGAATCTACATCACATAGAGCTACAACATCTACTGATTTGTGAGATGATATATCATTTAGATCAGCTGCACCCATACCTCCAATCCCTATGTGGGCCGTCCTTAATCTTCCGTTTTTTGAAGATGCCCAAACTGATGTCGGTAAAATACTTAAAGAAGCCAATGCTGCTGATGATTTTATAAAATTTCTTCTTGTTTTACTGTCCATAATAAATATAGTCTTTAAATAAAGTTAGTTAAAAAACTATTTAATTTTACAATAAAAAAGATCAAATACTTTATATTAAATATAAGTATGTGAAAACAACTATTAATCATATTCTTTATTTAAATGTTTAAATTCCAATTCTTAATACAATTCCTTGCTTAAAATAATTAATTCTTTTAAATTTAATATGACAACATATATTAAACTATTGAAAAATGATATTACGTAATGATAATTCTAGAAGAAAATTTTTAAAAAAATCCATTGTAATTCCCTCAATAATGATTGTTCCTAGGCATGTTTTAGGTGGGGAAGGCTTTACGTCTCCAAGTGATAAATTGAATATTGCTGGAATTGGCATAAGACAATGGGGGATGGGATCTGGAAATTTATCGCAGTGTGAAAGCGAAAATATAGTAGCTCTATGTGATGTAGATTATAACCGATCTGTTCATACTTTTAATAAATACCCTAAAGCGAAAGTCTATAATGATTTCAGAATAATGCTAGAAAATCAAAAAGATATAGATGCTGTTGTAGTAGCAACTCCCGATCACAGCCACGCCGTAATAACAATGATGGCTATGAAAATGGGGAAACATGTTTATTGTCAAAAGCCTTTAACTCATACAGTTTATGAAGCAAGAGTTATCACAGAAGCTGCTAGGAAATATAAAGTACAAACTCAAATGGGTAATCAAGGCAGATCATCTGATGAAATAAGAAAACTTAAAGAATGGATAGATGATGGTGCTATTGGTCCAGTCAGAGAATTGTTTGCTTGGACTGATCGTCCAATTGGAGGAAACGCTTGGGACACTTTTGCTGTTAAAGCAAAATCTAAAGAAAAACCTCCAGTTCCAGAAGGCTTGGATTGGGATTTATGGCTAGGGCCTGCCAAATACAGAGATTATCATCCTGACTATCATCCGTTATCTTGGAGAGCTTGGATAGATTTTGGAACTGGCTCAATGGGTGACATGGGCTGTCATATTTTAGACCCCGCATTTTATGCTTTAGAACTTGGAGCTCCTTCTGAAATTCAAGCAACATCAACACATTACATACCAGAAATAGAGTCGCAAACCTATCCTTCAGCTTCAATTGTTAGAATGAAGTTTCCAAAAAGAGGAAACCATCCAGAACTAAAACTTACATGGTCAGACGGAAGAATTCAACCTCCTGTTCCAGATGAATTTAAAAATGGTGAACAATTCACTTTGAGCGGGGCAATGCTGATTGGAGATAATGGTAAAATTACCCACGACTCACATGGCGCAAGTGGAGTAAAAATAATTCCTGAAGAAAAAATGTTAGAATACAATCAACCTAAACCCTATTTACCAAGAGTTAATACTTCTCATGAAAAAGACTGGATAAGAGCTTGCAAAGATGGTAATCCAGCTAGCTCCTCATTTGATTACGGAGGGCCTTTAACTGAAATGGCGTTACTTGGAATGATTGCGATTCGTTGTAAAAATGAAAAATTATTATGGGATTCTAAAAAATTTAAATTTAAAAATAACGAAAAAGCAAACAGCCTATTACACAAAGAATACAGAAAAGGTTGGAGTTTGTAAAGCTATAACAATGAAATATATATTCTTTTTTTTAGGCTTACTAACGACTTACTGTCAAAAAACTAATCCACAAGATACTGAGATTTGGGAACCTGAGCCTGTAGTTATAAACCCAGGGGAAATTGGATCTCCCCCAAGCGATGCAATTATACTTTTTAACGGAACAGATTTGATAAGTTGGAAAAATTCTAAATCTGGGAAAATAGCTAATTGGACCATTAATGATGATAAATCCATGACTGTAAAACAAGATGGAGGGATAGAAACAATTGAAGAATTTGGTTCTATTCAGTTTCATATTGAATGGAAAACTCCAAAAGATGTTAAAGGAAATGGACAAGGCAGAGGTAATAGTGGCGTAATATTTCAAAGACGTTTTGAAGTTCAAGTGTTAGACAGCTATAACAATAGAACTTATTCTAACGGGCAAGCTGCATCAGTTTATAAACAGTACTCTCCTTTAGTAAACGCAAGTAAAGGACCTGGTGAGTGGCAAACTTATGATATCGTGTTCATGGAGCCAATTTATGATAAACCAGGTGAAGAAATAAAGCCTGGAAGCTTAATAGTTTTTCATAACGAAGTTTTAGTTCAAAATAATGTAATATTAAAAGGAACTACAGAATATATAGGAAAACCGCTAAAAGGAAAAGATGTTATCTCAACATATTTAAGAACATTCACAAATCCTAAAGAAAATCTTAAAAAAACAATTATGTTACAAGATCATGGTAACCCGGTTCAGTTTAGGAATATTTGGTTAAGAAAGTTGTAAAAATTCAGGATTGATTCAATCTTTAATCACAATTTTCTTATTTTAATATTCTTAAACCATAAAGAACTTCCATGATCTT